>SHYW01000031.1 GCA_009692615.1 Deltaproteobacteria bacterium
ACGCACACACTTGGCCTATATCGAACCAACTCCAACAAGGTGGGGTTCCGCTATGGCCAGGTTTCTAACTTACGACCTCAACCCAACGCACTACCCTGACATAATCGCGTTGCTGTTAACATGACATATTGACGTTGCCACGACAGGGAGAGGAGGCAGCTCAGTTTAACATCGAGCTGCTTAAGAATCCCGAAGCAGTTCTTGGCATTCGTCACTTACTCTTGATGATCTCTTTCAAAAGTTTATTGACCGGCTCCTGATTGCTGCGATCGGCGCTGTCCATGTTGATGTATTTAACTCCGGGGACGCGCCGCTCCGCCATCAAGCGCGGTCCGGTCTCCGCCGCCGTCGTGCTGGCGACGGTCATTTGAATTTCTGGAAATTTCTTTTCGAATACTTTGACCGCGGCTTCGATATTCTCGCGGTGATAAAGAAAGACGCCGACCTTGCCTTCTTCTTAGCCGGTCGACCGTTCGCGCCCACTCCGCTTCCGTCCCTGGAGCTGAAGCAGCGTGGACAATCGAAGAGACAAAAATATTGCTAGAAACTAGCAGCGCGACAAAAAGCGGACAGCACCGCAACGCCAGTTTAGAAAGTGGTAGATCGCAAAATCGCATTCAAAATCTGAGATCTGAAATTTGAAATCTGCAATGCGCCGCCGTGGCGGCGATTACTCGGCGGGCCACAGCGTCATGCCATTAGGCATCAATTCTAAAAATACTTTGCCGCCGGGCTTCAATTGGCGCGCCTCGGGCGAGACGATAACCCGGGTTTCAGCGCCGAGAGTAACGGTGTATTCGTAGCGGTCGCCGAGAAATTGGCTCGACCGCAAAGTTCCCTCGACGACATTCACTTCCCCGTCGCCGACGCTTTCGGACAGCACCATCTTTTCCGGCCGAATGGCGACCATTACGGGCTGGCCGACAACTGGCACTTCTTTGGCGATCACTTTGGCGCGTTCGATGGTCAACGCGCTGGCGCCGACACCGTGCACTTCGACGCGCACCTGCTGTTCGGATACACCCGTCACTTTACCGGCCAAGAGAAATGTCTTACCCAAAAAGTCGCGCACGAACGGCGTCGCCGGTTGGTAATAAACCTGCTCCGGCGTGCCTACCTGCTCGAGCACGCCGAATTTCATGATCGCGATGCGATCGGACAAGCTCAACGCTTCGACTTGATCGTGGGTGACGAAGATTACAGTGACGTTGACCCGCTGGCGCAGCGCTTTTAATTCCCGGCGCATCTCTTCGCGCAATTGCGCGTCGAGATTACTCAGCGGTTCGTCGAGCAGCAAAACCTTCGGCGAAAAAACCAGCGCCCGCGCTAAAGCGACGCGCTGCTGCTGGCCGCCGCTCAAAGCCGGCGCCTGGCGCTCTTCCAAACCGCCGAGGCCGACTAGTCCCAACACGTCAGCGACTTTCTTCTGCGCTTCGGAACCGCGGATGCCGCGCAGTTTGAGCGGATAGGCGACGTTTTCGAACACCGTCATATGCGGCCACAGCGCATAGGACTGAAACACCATGCCCATGTTGCGCTTTTCCGGCTTGATGAAAAGATTTTTTTCCGCCGACACCAGACATTGATCGCCGAGATAAATCGCCCCGCTGTCGGGCCTTTCCAAGCCGCCGACCATGCGCAGCGTCGTGGTCTTGCCGCAACCGCTGGAGCCGAGCAGCGTGAAAAACTCGCCCTCTTGGATTTCTAGATTGATCCTGTCGACCGCGGGGGCGCCGCCAAAAGTTTTGTAAAGATTCTCGATACGGAGAAAACTCATGGGTGATTTCCTATGGAAGAACTAGGTTGCTCAGTGGGTGCGAATGCCGACTTTCAAGCCAAACGAGCGCGCCACGATCGCCAGGCCGAGAGTCAGCAGAGTAATTAAGATGATCGTGATGCTCGCCACCTCGCGATAACCGGCGGCGATCTGATCGAGAGCGAGTAAGGATAAAGTGCGAGTTTCCGAAGTCGCTAGCAAAATAATCGCGCCGTTGTGCTGCGCCGCGAACATGAACTTGATCACCGCGACCATCACCATAGTTTGGGCCATCAGCGGGAACACCACTTTAAGATAAGTCCCCCAAAATCCCGCGCCCGACATGCGCGAAGCTTCTTCGAGTTCCTTGCTCAGCTGGACGAAATTGGCTTTGAGAATTTGCGTCGCCAAGGTGATGCCGCCGAGCACCTGGGCGACTACCAGCAAGACGATGGTGCCATAGAACGGCCGGAAAAACGGCGTGCCAAGAAACATCCATAACAAACCGAGACCCGACAACACGCCGGGAATCGCCGACGGCAGCCAGCAGATCGAATCGAGCAGGCCGCGGCCGGGCAGTTTGGTGCGCACCAAGACGTAACCGACGAGAGAAAAAAACACAGCGCCGATCACGCCGGCGCTGACCGCGACGATCAGCGTGTTGTGCAGCCCCTGCAAAATGCGCGGATCGCTGAGCGCCATTTTCCAATATTCCATGGTCCAGGTTTTCGGCAGATTGAAAAAACCGAAGCGGGTCATGAAGCTGCCGCCGACCACGCTAAACAGTGGCACGACATCTAAGATAAAAATTATCAAGGCGACGAACGCCGTGGCTGGAACACGCCAGGCACCGAGTTCGACGATCTTCGGCTTGAACTGACCGGTGACGGTGGTGAATTGGCGCCGGTTGATGAGCTTTCGTTGCAGCGGAATGAACGCCGCGAGAAACAGCAAGATAATGCTGCCCAGCGCCGCCGCTTGATTGACCAGTGGCGGCTCCTGGCGCGCCAGATCGACGATCTTGGTCGAGTAAACGTAAAAACTCCAAGGCACGCCGAGCAACAACTCGATTTCCAAACTGCTGAAAATCCGGATCACGCTGAGAAGAAACACCACGATGATCACCGGCGTCATCGCCGGCACGGTGATACGCATCAAGGTCGTCAACGCGCTGGCGCCGGACATCCGGCTCGCCTCTTCCATGGACGCATCCATGCGCCGAAATGACGGTGTCATGAGCATGACTTTGGTCGACAGCCCATGGCTGACCAGATGCACCCAGATGATGCCCCAGAAAGAATAGATGTCGAAGTTAAGCCCGCTCAAAAACGGCATCTGGCGCAGCCAAGCATTGATCAAGCCCGTGCTCGGATCGAGAATCAGCATCCAGCCGAAAGTACAGGCGAGACCGGGCATGAAGAAGGAAATCCAAAAACCGAATTCAAAAAAGTTCGCGCCATAAATATTGGTGCGCGCGAGCAGCCAGGAAACCAAAATGCCGGTCGGCAAGGCGCACGCCTGCACCGCGATGCCGATCTTCACGCTGTTCCACAAAGCGCGCCAAATCCCAGGCTCGGCGAACGCCTTACGCCAAGCACCTAAGCCGTAAACTTCCGGCTCGGCGATGGTCGCGGTGTTGAAACTATTGATCAGGATTAGAATCAGCGGATAGAGAACGTAAAAGCCCATGAAGCCGATCAACGCGGCCATCATCGCCGTGCCGCCGTCCATCGCCGGCAGCCAAGAACGACTGACGGACGGCGAACTGATCGCTTCGGTTTTAGCCATATCGAAAACTCTCACACGAGCCAGCGCGTTTCTAGCGCGTAGGAGTGGAAAGTTCAAGGGTTTAGTAGCTCAAAAGGGGCTCGGCACTTGATGAAAAACCTTTTCCTCCCGGCCATTTTGACTGGAGTGAAGTATCGCCAGGCAAACTTCCAGAGTGGCCTTGCCCCACTTGCCGTCATGCAGCACCGGCCGGTCGTCCGTCACCGAGCGGCAAAAATCTTCGAGCTCGACCTTGAGCGCACCGGCCCAAGGCGGACAGGCCACTTCGCTGCGGCCATGCTCATCGTAAACGAACAAGCCAGCGGAGGACTGGCGCAAGGCGCCGCGCTCGCAGCTCACCAGCGTCAAACCGAAAAAAGGTTGGCGCGGCTTCTTGTCGACATCGCCGTCGCCGCGCTCGATGTCGAAGGCGACGCCGGAACGGCTGGTGTCTTTATTTAATTTTCCTTCAGCCCGCGCTTGGCGCAGGCGATGGCCGGGGCCGAGCTGGTCTTTGCCGCCGACCACGTCGCCTTCGATCAATTCTCGATCGTCGAAATAACCGTAGCCGTCGTAAATCAACGTCGCGCTGACGCCGTTGTCGAATTCGAGCAACGCCGAATAATTTCCTTCGGTGTCGTTTTCCGCCGACCAACGGCCGGCATGGGCGCGCACGCTGCGCACCATGCCGCCGCCGAGCAAACGCGCGATGTCGACTTGGTGCGGCGCCTGGCGGTAACAAACACCGCCGCCCAGTTCAGTGACGATCTCGCCGGGCTCGCGCGGCCGCAAGAGCCACGGTGAATAGCGCAACGTGTGCACCTGGGTGACGCGGCCGAGCCGGCCGCTGCTGATCACTTCACGCATGGCGCGAATCGGCGGATTGAAGCTGCGCGTGTGGGCGACCATCAATTTAACTTTATTATCCCGCGCCGCGGTGATCATCCGGTCGCAATCTTCCAGCGTCAACGCCATCGGCTTCTCGACCATGACATGCTTGCCGGCTTGCAACGCCGTGATCGCATGTTCGGCGTGAAATGGATTGGGCGTGGCGACATAGACCGCATCCAACTCTTTCATTGCGCACAGCGCCTCGACGCTGTCGAAGGTTTGAATGCCAAACTCGCTGGCATACAGCGCCCGCGCCTCAGCGCGCAGATCGGCGCCAGCGACGAAACTGAAGCCGGTGGTCTTGCCAACCGCGAGAGGCAATGAGCGACCGCCGGTGCCAAGACCGACAAGGCCGATTTTAATCATCATGATGATTCCTAAGTTCTCTGCACGAATCCCTCGCTACGCGCTGCGCGCTACTCGGAACCATCGGATTTACCGGGCCGATTTCCCTAGTAGCGCAAAGCGCGTAGCGAGGGAAGAATTGTACGGCTATTTCTCTTCGCTATTCAAAATCGGACTATACTTCGTCGCGCCACCCTGGCGGCTCGGCTTGCCGCCTCGGAACTTGTTCTTATCAAGCTTGGCATCCTCTAGACGCAGTTTGATCGAAACATTTTTCGCCGGATCGCGAAACACGTTCATCGGGTCTTGGCCGGCTTGGACTTTTTCAATCTGTTCTTGCAACTGCTTTCGATAAAGAATGATCCCCTTGTCCGACAGCCCGAGAGCTTCTTTGGTCCGGTCCGCCACGCCGCCTTGGGTCATCCAAGCGATCATGTCTTCGCCGCTGTTGTTATCGAGCAAGGACCAATCCGGCTCGCCGCTGGCATCGATGCTCGGCACCGGCACTTGATAGAACGGAATGACCTCCTGCGGCTTGGCATCGTCGCGCGCGTAGCAGGTGTACCACAGATGCAATGTGTGCGTGTCGTCCAGCGGCACACGGATCTGAAAAGTCGGCCGCTGCGTACTACCGCTCAAGAGAATATTCGGGAACAGCACTGGATGACCCACCTGCCAATCTTCGCTGTCTTCGGTTTGCCCTTCGAGCATGCGGTTTTTGATCAGCCCATGTTCGAATTCGCGAAAATTAATTTTCTTGTGGCTCACCGGCTTGCCTTTGAACTCCGTCCGCCCCAACCGTTCTTGAACATAGTTAAAAAAATGTTGGTGCAGCCACTCGACGTGAACCGGGTCAAGCGAGTTCTCCATGATCTGCAACCAATTGCAGGGAATCACCGCCGCGCCGATATCGCGCAGCACGCCGTCGCGCACGAACAACTCCCAGCGCGGAATCAGCGGCGCCGGTTCGGGACCGAGATAGGCGAAGAGCAAACCGCCCAATTCCTGCACCGGATAAGCCGGCATGCGAATGCGATCTTTGAACGTGCTGTTGGGATCTTCGGCGGTTTCGTAAGGTTGTTCCAAACATTTCTCGTCTTTGCCGTAGAGCCAACCATGATAGGAACAACGCAAGCCGTCGTTGTCGGGAATGCCTAACATCATCTACATGCGCCGATGCGCGCACTGCGGCCCGATCAACCCCGGCCGCCCTTGCTTGTCGCGGTAGAGCACCAAATCCTCACCCAACAAACGCACCGCCTTCGTCGGCTTGTCGATCAGTTCAGCAGACGCCGCGATCGGCAGCCAATAACGCCGCCACAATTCCCCCATCGGCGTGCCGCGACCCACTTGGGTGAGTAGTTCATTCTCTTGTTGGGTCAGCATAATAGTCTCCAGGATTTTTCACCACGAAGGACACGAAGAGCACGAAGTTCAGAATAATATTTTTCCGAACCCTTCGTGTCCTTCGTGTTCTTCGTGGTGAGATAGAATTTTCTTATTCACTTCTTCGCCACTTCGCCCTGCGCCTCGGCGATCACTTTCATAATCGGTTTCATATCGAAGTAGTCCGGATTCCACTGCGGCACATACTTTACCCCGGGGTTGAGCCGATTGCGCGCTGGAATATCGTCCTTCCCTATGTCCATCCTGAGCGAACCCTCGGCGCCGGCGTCGAGATATTTCGCCGCCGATTTTTGAAAATCGCTCTGCCCCTCGCGCGATAGAAACCAGTTGAGAAAAACCTTCGCCGCGTTGGCATGAGGCGCTTGATTCATCAGTACCAAAGTCTTGGCGCGGCTTTCAACGCCGACGCCCTCCTTGAATTGCGCCGGCTCCATCAAGTCCACCGGCAGCCCTTGGCTCTTCGCTTCGCTGATCGACTGGTGCCGGCAAAGACAGAGCGAATATTTACCCGCGGCCAACCAATCCTCACCCTGCGGGATACGCGCATACAGCGTCAGCGCCGTTTCGCTAAACAGCCGGCGTAAAAACTGCGGTCCCAATTCGGGATTGTGATAAAAAAACCGGTCGCGGGTCGCGGCAAAGCCGCCGGACTTGGGATCGAAGGCGACGATCTTGCCCTTCCACTTGGGATCGAGCAAATCCCAATAAGATTTGAAGCCGGCGGGATTAACCGACTTGGTGTTGTAGCCAAGCAAGAACAGCGGCGCGCCGACGTAGACAAAGATATATTTGCCCTCGGGGTCGATGAACTGTTGCTTGCCCTGCCACCACTTAGACTCGTCCTTAACCTCCGGCAGGATAAAGGCCGAAGCGATCGGATCGAGGACTTTGCTTTGATAGAGCGTGTACGGCGAAGTGTTGCCGAGGTTGCCGATGTCGGCGAGAAACTTCCCTGCGCGCCGCTCCGCCATGATGCGCTGCAAGTGCTGCGCCGCGCTGGCGTGCAGCAAGTTCACTTTGATTTTGGGATATTTTTTCTGAAACGCCTGCCACTCGGAGTCGCTGGCGATCTAGTAGACGTTGACCTGGCCTTCCTGCTCGGCGGCTTTGATCGTCCGCTCCCACTCGCTATCCGGTGCGGCAGCCGTTTCCGCACCATAGGCGTGGGATCCCAAAAGCACCGCCGCCAATAGAATCGCTAACGATGCAATCGCATCGCGGATCCCCCCCTTTGAAAAAAGGGGGGAAGGGGGAATTTTCTGGCGGATCATCGTCGATCCGCCTCCGCAAGACTCAAAGATCCAAGGTCGCCGGCGCGAACAACTCTTCGATCTTGGCCTTCTGCGGGGTCAGTCCCTGCTCGTATGAGTAGTCGATAATCGTCTCCATCATCGGCCGGTTCGCTTTGACGCCGTAGGGATACGGATCGTCGCCGAGAATCTCGCGCGTCTTGGCTGCGTATTCTCTGCCGAAGAACAGTCCCGACGGCAGGCTCTGGACGAATCGGTCACGCCAGCGTTCTTTGGCCGCGGCAAAACCTTTGTAAAGATTGAACGCCAGCCAAGGATACTTGCGCGCGACATCGCCGCGGATCGCGTAGGCATGGTTGGCCGGGGCAAAGCCATGCTGATTGACGAATCGGCTGACCTCGGCGATACGGTCGGGAAACAGAGGTTTGACCTTGCTCCAATCGCCGTCCTGGGCGCGGATATGGGTCGAGCGGTCGATGATGTTCGACTCGCGCGAGAACGCCCTGGTCACCGAGGCGACGTCGAGTTCATGGTTGACCAACATCGAGGCGATGCTCTTGTCCGCGGGAATCTTGTTAAACGAGATGCCTTTCGGCGGCGTGAATCCGGTCGCGCCGCCGTGACTCAACTCATCGGTGCGCTCCATCCACCAATCGACCTTGTATTGCGACACGCCGAAATCATGGTCTAACGTGCCGCGCACCCACAGCGATGCGGTCTGCTGGTATTCGCCGACGCCGATGCGATGGCCGGTCACGTCACCGGGCTGTTTGATCCCGGAATCGACGTGATAGGAAAGCTCGGCGTGAAAAAATCGCCGCGAGGGAAAGACTGGAATCGCGATAAAATCCATACCCCGGGAGCGCGCGATCAGATAGGACGACAGCGACATCTCGGAAATTTCAAATTCCTGAAACTTGAGCTGGCGCCAAAAAGTTTCCGACGGATCGGAGTAGGTCGGCACCAGCTCGACGCCCTCGGGCTGAATGCTGCCGTCCATCAACGGCTGGACGCGCTCGTTGAATGCCGAAACGAAACTCAGTTGCAGTCGTGGCATGGAAACCTCCGATTCAATTTAATATACGAAGCCGCGCAATTATTTCTGCGTGCAGCCGGGATGATACGGCATGTTGCAGCGCGCGCCGGCGGCGTTGATCGACGCTTCGAACTGTTTGTGAATCAGCGGATCTTCATCTTCGAACTCGATCTGCCCGCCGCCATTTTTAATACTCGTATAAGTCCCGCCCTCGCCGTCCTGCATGCGCATGAAGCGAAACTTCCAACTGCCCCAGCGTAGCGCCAAGTAACGCGCTGGCGCCGCGCCGGAATTGAAATGTTGGTGAAACCATTGATCCGGCGGTACCACCGCGCTGCCGGGCTTCCAGTTAACCCGCTGCATGTCTTGCCCTTCGGGCCAGAGCACCGAATAGCCTTGGCCGGAGAGGATGATGACATGCGCGCCCGGACCATGCTTGTGGCCTTTCTTGTAAGTGCCGACTGGAAATTCGGAGATATGCGCACACATGGTTTGGCCGGCGAGATTGAACTTCATGTTGGTGCTGCCCTTGCCGCGCTCGCTGTAGTCCGCCAGCCCGACGGTGTGAGTGTCCGGCACGAAGTTGGTGGTCATGAAGAAGCGCCCGGTGACTTCGCCGTTGCCGCTGAAATAATTATCGTCGGATGGATCGAAGCGATCGATGAACGGATAGTCGTTGTTGAAAATAAAATCGACGTTGTGAAACAGGTTCATCATGAAGCAGGAATTTGTCACCGCGAAATAACGCGCCGACTCGCCGCCGCTGGCGTTGAAATGCTGATAGTAAGCGTTGATCGGCACGGCGAACAAACTACCCGGCCCCCACTCGAATGTGTGTTTCTTGCCGTCCTTCTGCCACACCGTGGTCGCGCCGTAGCCTTGGGTGACGTAAACCATCTCTTCGTAGAGATGCTTTTGTACCTTGGTCTTACACTTGGGCGGAATCTCGCAGACATAGCCGTCATTCACCCCGCCGGTGCCGTCGAGCACGACGAACGAACAGGGCACGCCCTTCAGATCCCAAGGCTCCACCGGAAGTTTGTTCAAATCCTCGACGAAGAATCCGGTGACCAACGGAATTTTTTGCTTGGCCTGCCAATCTTTGTAGGTATCGATGCGTTCGTATTTGATCGCCAAGGGCGTTGCTTCCGCCATAAAAGAATCCCCCCGTAAAGCCAAAAAACAATTCGCTAAGCCATCTCGTATCGCGAGCCGCGCTAACCGTCAACCGATAGGAGCGCGGACATTCCTGTCCGCGTCAAAAAAAAAGGCCGGCTCAAAAGCCGGCCCTCCTTTTTAATACCGTGAAAGTTAACTGCCGCGGCAATCGCAGCGCGCTTACTTCTGCGTGCAGCCCGGATGATACGGCATGTTGCACTTGGCGCCGGCGATTTTCATCGCTTGCTCGAAGTCCTTGTGCACCTGCGAGTCTTCATCCTCGAACTCGATTTGGTTGCCGCCCAATTTAAGGCTCGTGTAAGTGCCGCCTTCGCCATCCGTTGAGCGCAAGAAGCGGTAGCGCCAGTTGTTCCAACGTAAGGCGAGATAGCGCGCCGGGTTGGCGCCGGAATTGAAATGCTGATGGAACCATTGATCCGGCGGCACGACCACGCTGCCCGGCCCCCACTCGACCCGTTCGGTGGGCTCGCCATCTTTCCACAACACCGAATAGCCCTGGCCGGAAAGAATGATCACATGGGCGCCGGGACCATGGCGATGACCTTTCTTATAAGTTCCCACGGGAAATTCGGAAATATGCGCGCCCATGGTGTTGCGCGCCAGGTCGAACTTCATGTTGGTGCTACCCTTGCCGCGCTCGCTGTAATCGGTGAGCTTGATGTTGTGGGTATCGGGAACGAAATTCGTGGTCATGAAAAACCGCCCGGTGATGGTCCCTTCGCCGTTGAAGTAACCTTCGGTGTGGGGATCGAAGCGGTCGGTGAAAATATAGTCGCTATTGAAAATGTAATCGCTGTTGTGAAACAGGTTCATCATGAAGCAGCTGTTGGTCACCGCGAAGTAGCGCGCGGTATCGCTGCCGCTGGCGTTGAAGTGCTGGTAGTCGGCGTTGATCGGGATCGCGAACATGCTGCCCGGTCCCCACTCAAAGGTGTGCTTTTTCTTGCCGTCGCGCTGCCACACCGTGGTCGCGCCGTAGCCTTTGGAAACGTAGACCATCTCCTCGTACATATGTTTCTGCGGTTTGGTCTTGCCGCCGGCGGGAATCTCGCAGACATAGCCGTCGTTGGTGCCGCCGGTGCCGTCGAGAACGACAAACGAACAAGGCACGCCTTTCAAATCCCAAGGCTCCACCGGAATTTTGTTGACGTCTTTAACGAAGAAACCGCGAATGCAGGGGATTTTCTGTTCCGCCTGCCAAACTTTATAAGTATCGAGCCGCTCAGGTTTGAGATCGACGGGTTGGGTTGTCATTTCGACCATTAAAACTTCCTCCTATAAAATTCCGTGATACGTCCGATTGGTGACTGATTCCGTCCGATTGCTGTAACGAAGAGGCTGCCTACGCCACCTTTTTTTCCTTCGGCAGAATCCCGATGCGCTCGTTGACCACGTCGAACTCGATCAAACGATTCTTCTGGGCATCGCGCACCACGCCCAGGGGCTCGCCGCCTTTGCGCACGACTTCGATCTGCTCGCGGAGAATTTTTCTAAGCAGAATGATGCCCTCGTCGCCGACTCCCAAATGCTCCTGAGTGCGATCCGTCGGCGCGCCTTGAGTCTCCCACGCCATGGCGTCCTGGACCAACACTTCATCGAGCCGGTAGTTGCCATCATCGTCGCGAATGCGAAAGAACTCCCAGGGCGTGTCACCGTCCGCCGGCGAACGATCCCTATCATTGGGCGAAAAGTAGACAACGAACACTTGCGTATGGGCGTCGTCCACCGGCACGCGGACCTGCAAATTGTGGCGCACGCGACCTTCGAACAAACGCTCCTTGAACACATGGCGCAAGGTGCTCGGGAATAAAAGCGGATGCTGATCGACGACGGGAGCATCGCCGGGTTTTCTGCCCGGCGTCACGCGCCGCTTCATGATGCCGTATTCGAACGGCGTAAAAGTGTGATCCTCTTCATAATGGTCCACGCTCGGCGCCAAGTGCGCCGTGTCGCCGTGAAGCCAATAGAGATGCGACGGGTCGACGGAGTTCTCCGTCGGCTGGAGCCAGTTGCAGTTATAGATCTCGTGCTTCTCGATCCAGCGGTAGCCATTTTCCCAGGACAGCACGTCCCAGCGCGGCAGAAGCGGCGCGGGCAGCGGCCCCATGTAAGTCCAAATCAATCCGCCCAAGCGCTCGGCCGGATAAGCCGTGTGTTTGATCTTGTCTTTGTAGCCGCCGTCGGTGGGCTCCGCCGGCTGCTCCAGACATTTCCCGGTGCAGTCGAACTTCCAACCATGATAGGGGCAACGAATCCCTTCGGCATCGACGCGGCCAAACGCCAACGACGCCTTGCGATGCGGGCATTGTTCGGCGACCACGCCGTAGCGGCCGCTCTGATCGCGATAAACGACCAGATCTTCGCCCATCAGCCTAAACGCTTTGATCGGTTTCTCTTCGGTCAATTCGCCCGCCGCCACCGCCGGCATCCAATAGCGCCGCAAGAACTCGCCACCCGGCGTGCCGCGGCTGACTTGGGTTAGGGTCTCGTTTTCTTCTTTGGTGAGCATAACGTACTCCTGACACCGAAACGTCGAAAGCGAAATGAAATTTCCGTTTCTCTCCCAATTTTACTTCCTCTCCCTCGACGGAAGAGGGAACAACTCATACACTCCGTGCACAATTCATCGCGGCTCGAATGATGCTACTTGCCCTTATCCACCGAAGTCATGATGTCTTTCGCAAGATCGAAAATCGGTTTCATATCACCATACTCAGGTTTTACAACGTCAAAATACTTCACGCCGGGCTGCAATCGATTGTCCGGCGCAATGTCGTCCTTGGGAATATCGATGCGCCGCGAATTCGCCGGATCGTCGACGTCGCCGAGCTTTTGCAAGGCGAGCTGACCCTTCTTCGATAAAAACCAGTTGAGAAAAACTTTTGCCGCGTTGGGATGAGGCGCTTGATTCAAGTAACTCACCGAGCCGCCGCCGGCCGAGAAGCTCGAACCCTCTTTCCAACGGTTGGTGTCGAAATCTTCCACCGGCAGCCCCTGATTCTTCGCCCGCGCGGAGTCTTTGCAGCCCATGCAAATGGCGAATTTACCCTGTCCCAGCCAATCGGTCATCTGGCGAAAATTCTTCGCGTAGGTGATTTCCATGCCGCCGAAAAAAGTTTTCATAAATTGTGGCCCAAGTTCCGGACTGTAATACCAAAACTGCATGGTCGCACCCAATCCCGTGTCGCGCGGATCCAGCGAGACGATTTTGCCTTTCCATTTCGGATTGAGAACATCCTGATAGGATTTGAACTCCTGGGGATTGACCATTTTAGTATTATAAGCCAACTGCGCATTGCTCGCAGCACCGATAAACGCAAAGATATGTTTGCCTTCCGGGTCGGCGTAGCGATGCTCGTTGTTGAACCACTTAGACAAGTCGGTCACTTCGGGCAGCACCAACAGCGGTTTGAGCGGATCGAGCGCTTTGCCTTTGTAAAGCGTGTTGTACAGACTGTTGGTGCCGCCGCTGTAAACGTCGGCGATGAATTTCCCCGCGCGCCGCTCCGACATGATACGGTTGGTCAAGTCATTACCGCGCCCAGTCACCGAAACCACGTTGATGCCGGGAAAGTCACGCTTGAAATCGCGCAGCAAACCCTCGTAGCGGTAAATGTAGACCGTGACCTGCCCCTCATTTTTCGCCGCCGCCAGCGTCTGCTCCCAGTCCTTTTTCCAATCCGCCTGAGCACCGAAGACTTCAGCCGCCAATGCCAACAAGAAAAAGATCCCGGCAGCACCGATCGTTTTTTGCCTCATTCTATTCGATCCCATATTCAGCTCCTCAGCTATAGAGCCGGTCAATGAATCCAGAATGATCGAGCGTTCGCAGGTAATGCAAATCCCAGAGCGCCAGCGGCGATTGTTCTTCGGCTTCAGGATTTTTCAAGCAGCAAAGTTTGTAGGCGTTGGCCACGGCCTCATACTCAGGATAGGGTTTCGGCGCTAGCTTGGCGACGCTGCGGTACTGAACGTTTTTACATTCCGGCTCGCGCTTGCGCAGGCCGTCGAGAATCGCTTCGGTCTCGCCGCGCTTGGTGCGCGCGAAGTGAATACCCATGATTTGCGCCTTGACCAGCCGCTCCGCCAAACCTTCTTTGTTTTGCAGGGTCGTCAACGTCGAGGTCAGCGTCGGCCCGTTAATCATCGGCAAGCGATCCAGCCGCAGCACCTGCATGCCGGCCTGTTCGAACTTGTCGGTATTGCCGGTGACAAAGATCGCATCGACCTGCTTATTTTTCAGTACATCGAGCTGCATCGACTTGAACGCATTGTTGGACTCCGACAGTTCGATCCACTCGACATCGGTCAACTTCAAGCCGCCGCGCATGACGTAGAGCATATGATTGCCGCGCGGATGATGATAACCGCCGATGGAATCGATCAGCGTGGTATCGCCAATGCGTTTGCCGCGCAGCTCGGCGATAGATTGGATTGGAAAATTTGTCACCAAGCGATCGTTGGTATCGTTGGACGGCGAAGTCAGGCAGACGATCGGCTTGCCGCGCTTGACGAGCAAATACGGCGAAATATGATTGCCCGAAACAAAGTCGACATCGCCGCCGAACAAAGCCTTCTCTGCCGCCTCCGAACTGTCGCAAAATTCGAAGCTGACTTTGAGCCCGGCCTGCTGCCAGATCCCCGACTTCTCCATCACTTCCCAGATCGGCAGATGCGAATAAGCGCGGAAAAAGCCGCGGATCTCCATCGGTTTGTCTTGCGCCATATGAATCTCCTTCGATTAGATTTTTCCCGTAGGGACGGACCAAAGTGTCCGCCCGCCTCTGAATTCCGCTATTGCGGGTATGACGGAACGACTCGTTTCATCGCCCGAAGCCCTAACCTTCGCGCATACGAGAAACAATCTGCGAAATAAAACTCTGCTCAGCTGCGCGCCAGATTCTGACGGAACTTCTCGCGATACTCGGTACTGTAAAGGCGGGCGAAATTTTCCGGATAGGTTTCGCCCAGCTCGACCTTGAGCGAGACGAACACCGGACCTTCTGCGTTGAGAATTTCCGGTAGCTGCTTTTGCCAATCCACCAGCTCAGAAATCTCAAAAGTTTTTTTGTAGCCCGAGGTCTTGGCCAACTCGGCGAAGCGAACTTTACCGGCGCTCGGCAGCGGCACCGAGCCATTGGTTTCGTAGCAGCCGTTTTCGCATAGGCAATGAATATAATTTTTTGGCGCCTGACTGCCGATGGTCACCAGCGAGCCGAGATTCATCAGCAAACTGCCGTCGCCGTCGAAGACGATGACTTTCTTGTCCGGCCGGCCCAAGGCCAACCCTAACGCGTGCGACGAGCCCTGGCCCATGGCTCCAACAAAAGTGTAGTTCAAATCGCTCGGCGAAATATGCGTCAGCTCCTGCGCCGCCATATAGACCGCGACGACGATTTCATCTTTGCGCTGACGCGCAAACGCTTTTAGCATCTCATCTCGTTTCATCATGGCTAGCGCGGCTCCCTTCCGATTAAAATCGCGCTCGGTGACGAGCTAGCAAACGATTTTTCAATTGCCGAAAAAATTTTCGGCGCGTCGCCGTCCCGTTCGACCAAGCAATGCTCGATGCCCATGACATCGCAGATCGGCTCGATAATCTTGACACCGTATTTTTTTGACTGCGCGGGCGCCACATCGGGCTCTTTGCCGAGCAGACCGACGACGATGCAGACAGGGAACTTACCTTCGACAGCGATGCCGCGGATCGAATTGATGGAATCGAGAAAGCCGGTGTACTGCATCATCAACACCGACTTGTGGCCGGCGGCGTAGAGTCCGGCGCAGATCGACACGCCTTCGTCTTCTTTGCACACCTGAACGACTTTGTAGTCGGGATCGGCGATCAAGCCTTTGAGCAAATGATGGCTAGTCACCCGATCCGGCAGCGCGACGACAAAACGAATGCCGGCGCGTTTATATTCATTCTTGATCGCCGCAGCGGTCAAAGGATAGTCGGCCATGGGTCCTCCCTCTTCTATTCGGTCGGGCGCAGCATGCTGCGCCCCTACGAAATCACGCCACTTCCTGGACAAAATCCGCCAATCGCTCGCCGATCATGATCGAAGTTAAATTGGTATTGGCGCGGCTAACCACCGGCATGATCGACGCGTCGCCGACCCAAAGATTTTGCAAGCCGTGCACGCGGAGTCTTTGATCGACCACCGCCATCGGATCGCTCGCCGGTCCCATCTTACAAGTGCCGACGCCATGGTGATAGCTATCGTAAGTCTTGCGCGCGAAGGCGCCCCAATCATCGCCCGGCCCCGGCTGGATCAACGGCCCGTAGTAATCTTTCACTCCCGGCTGATGCACCAACTCATCGATGAACTGCATCGCCTCGACCATCGCTTTCAGATCTTCCGGATGTTCGAGCATGCAGGAGTCGATGCCGACCTGATCGTGCGGATCGGCGCTTTGCAGGAAAACCTTGCCGCGGTTGCGCTGTTCGAGCAAATGGGCGGAAATCGGCATCATGCGCTTGAGCCCGCTCACTTCCGTCGGCGGCCGCATGTTGATGTGAAAGTTCGCCGCTTCGCTGATCGGGTTCTTGCGAACGATCAAACGGAAACGCGGCACCACCCAATCCTCTTTCGACTCCTTTGGCCCTTCGAATGTCATGAAGACGACAGGATGGTCTTGATAGTTTTCGCCGACGCCCTTGAGTTCATGCGCCAGCGCGATGTTATATTTTTTCAACTGCTCGGCCTGGCCGATACCGGTGAGCATGAGAATCTGCGGCGTGCCGTAGACCCCCGAGGTGACCAGAATCTGCCCGCCGAGAACAGTGTGCATGGCGCCGTCTTTTTCGTAATTGACGCCTTCGCACTTTTTGCCGTTGAGTTTTAGTGTATGCACCGTCGCTTGATCGATGATCGTCAGATTCTTTCGCTCACGCGCGGCGTTTAAGTAAGCCACCACGGTGGATTGCCGTTTGCCGTCTTTAATATTGTAAGGCGACGCGCACACGCCGTAGGGCTCCGGCACATTGAGATCGGGGCACTTCGGCAGGCCCATGGCATAAGCCGCATCGATGAAGGCGCGGGCCGGCGGCGACATCGGCATATCGAGCGTATACTGACGTTTAACGTAGAGCGGACCGTCTTTGCCATGAATCGGATCGTCAGGAAAATCCTGGTCCGACTCGATCTTCTTCATGAACGGCAGACATTTTTCATAGGTCCAATCGGGATTGCCTGCCGCCACCCATTGATCTAAATCGTAACGCTGCGGCCTGAGCACCGACATGACGTTGACCGAAGAACCGCCGCCCATGATGCGGCCGGCGAGCGCATAGTAAGTGCTGCCGTCGATATGGCGCTGGGTGCCGAACATCGAGACGTAATCGGACTCCAACAGCAAGCGCGTCTGATTCTTCGACTCGGCAATCAACTCCGGCAACGGCCAGGGATCGGGACCGGCTTCGAGCAACAACACTTTGCGCGCCGGATCTTCCGACAACCGATTGGCCGCCACGCAGCCCGCCGATCCGCCGCCAACAATTATCACGTCGTACTTTCCTTCGGCCATTACGTTCTCCTCAATATGCTATGTCGTTAGTTTATCCGGGATAGATTTCTCGCTGCGCTCGAAATGACAGTTGATTGGGTTTGTCATCCCGAGCAAAGCGAGGGATCTCACCCTTCGCTCAGCCTATAAAACATTTCCGCTAGTTTGAACAGGCCGAAACAGGCGAACCCTATTGCCTGTTGCCTACTGCCTGTTGCCTTCCGCTACGCCTGCGCGCCAAGCCCCTGATGCAGCCGCTTGGTGAATTCTTGGAGAATCAAAGTCGCCGTCGCGCGCAAAACCATGTCGCCAAGAATCCCCAGGCGCCCTTTGATCTGCACATCCGCTTTGTAATCCATCTGCGAAGTCGAATCGGTCACCCGGCGCAAATCGACCGTCATATCGGCGTTCACCGTACTCTTGGTCACGGTATCGGTGCCTTCGGTCTTCACCACCATTTGCACCGGCGGCTTGCTCTCGACGATCGTCGAACGAAAGTTAAACTTCCCCGAGATCGGCCCCACCGACGCCGAGATCACCCCGTCGAAACGCGTCGAATCAATCTGCGTCACCGAGTCGATGCCCGGCAAGCAGGTCGAAAATTTATTGATATCGATCAAAAACTCCCAGGCCTTTTCGATTGGGGCATTCAAATCGATGGTACCATCAAGAATCATTGTGCGGCTTCTCCCATTAGAAATTCAGGCGCGATCTTATGTGACAAAAAATCGCGTGACAAGTCCTGGACAAACTATTACGGTTCAAGCCCGTGCTTATTCCCGAGTTAATCCGAGTTCCGCCCACATCCAAGTGAAATCATAGGCGACCTCTCCTGAACGGCGCTGGCGTTCTGAGTAGCTTTCGAAATCTTTTAGCAATGCGATCAACTTGGGGCGTACGGTTTTCAACTTGGCGGCATGACGGGGCGTACGGTTGCCAAGGGCCGGCACCGGCTCGTCGAGCCACTTGCCATAGTGATCTTGGTAGAACTCACCGAGGAGCCGCTGTTGTTCTGCAGACGGAATCTCTGGCTCTTTTGTTCTGTTCCGTGGCGGCGCGTGTTTGAGCGCTTGCTCGATGTCTTCGTAACTGATGGCGCGGAAACGCACGGCGGCGCCGCACAGGACCGACAACTCATCGCGGGCCTTTTCGGCGCGCGAGCGCGACATGGTTTCGAATACGACGCGCTTATCCTCAATGACAATGACGCCAAGGCTGCGCTGCCCAGCGCCAGCCGGCTCCAGCCAGACGTAGCTACCGTCATCCTGAGCGACAAAATCTTCGCGCACCGCCAACGCACCCAACAATGCATCGCGGTCGAGCAGATCGAACACCACCTTGGCGAAGATCATCGGCTCGCCGTCGCTGGTCATAATCTTAGGCCGCGGCGGCAACGCGACTCGCTCCAACCACCACTGATGCAACGACGGCGTCACCCAGCGAAAGAAGTCAGAAAGGCTTTTCTCGCCATATCGGCGGGTGAATTCCCGATGGTCGCGCCGCAAGTCACTTAGAAGCTCATCCTTGATCGACGCTGGAAATAGATGGGTCAAAGTTTCGAACACCACGGCACCGTCACCTGACAAGCCGATCCGTCCGACAACCAAATCCCACGCTACCACTTGCCGGGTGGCAGATCGCTCGCGCACATACAGGCGCCGATCATCCCACAAGTCGCGCAGTTCGAATCCCTGGTCAATCTTTACTTCGAGAACTTCGTACAACCGGGAATGGCTGCCGAGCATGCCTTCGAGATAATTAAGCTCGCCGCTGGAAAATCTCTTGGCCTCGCGTTCGAGAAATAGATCGAGCAACGTCAGACCATCGCTAAGTTCGAAATCGTAAGCAAACCAACTGTTGTACGCGATATTCACCGATTCCGATTTCATCACCGCATCGAGTTGCTCGTCCGGCTCATCCAGTATCCATTCGCCCCAAAACAGTTCGAGAGCTTCCTTGTGCTCTTCATTGAACTCAGCGCGAGCGGCGAAGCGCACCAGCTTCGCCAGGGCGCTATCGCGCTCCTCACGGCGATAGGATGGCGCCACTGTAAGGCTCTTGTTGAAACAGCATTTCTTGAACTTGAGGCCACTGCCGCAAGGACAAGGATCGTTTCGGCCAACCGCACTCACTGTAAATCCTCCTATTGCAGCTGAGAGCTTGGAGCTGCGAATTTAGAATCGCCAGGCTCTAACCGCTATTTTCCCGGATAATCCGCCGCCGGTGCTTTGCCGACCGCCACCGCGCACGCCGCCTTGGCCAACGCCACCGGGCTTGGCCGATCGGCCGCGCTGTCGCTCACGTAGGCCCATTTCACCTTGCCGGAGGGATCGACGACGTAGGTCACCGGCGCGGCTATGGTACCGGCCCAATGACCTTGGTTCTCCGTGCCGCAGGCGCGGATCAAAGTCGCGTCGGGATCCGAGAGCAGACGCAGCGGATAAGGATCGAGTGGAATATGCGGCCGGTCTTCTTGGCAGTCGCGCGTCACTCGTTCGAGAAGTTTCTTACCTTCCTCCGGCGGTTCGACACTGATGCCGAGGATCTGCACATTTCCAGCTAAATATTTTTCCCATTCGTAAACAAAGGCCGTCACCTGGGCCCGGCACCAGGGTCACCAGCGGCCGCGGTAGAAAAAGATCACCGTCGCCGGCGCACTTTTAAAAACCGCGGGAAAGTCGACGGTACCGCCGTCGATGTCTTTGATCGATGCGGATGGGAATGGATCGCCGACCGATAATTTTGCCATGAGACTTTTCCTTTTGTTGCGATCTATTGAGGTTTATTCCCTGTGAACGAAGAGGGCAAGGCACGCCTTGCCCCTACGAAGATTGCGTCGATTTCGGCCTTCAGTGAATGTTTGTGAGTCGCATTTGGATTGTTAGTATCCTCATGCCAGCGACCCGGATTCGCCACGATATATTCGCGCACTCGATCCATCTCTGAGTCATTGCGAATGACACGTTCGAAGTAATTTCGTTGCCAGAGTTGCGCTCCAGATATGCCGCGTAATTCGTTGATGCGTCTCGTGCTGGCCGACTTAAACGCCCCAACCACCATTCCCAACGAAGCTCTGACAGGCCGGCCGAAGCCCGCCGACGTAGGGGCAAGGCGTGCCTTGCCCTCTTCGCCTCCATTCAAGCAGACAATTCCATGGACGTGATTCGGCATGACAACGAAGGCGTCGAGACTCACATAGGATCGCAAGGCTGCGCTTTTCATCCATATCCTCATCAACGATTTTTCCAAAACCATTCGGTTCCATCGTTCCATCCACGACATCTCCGAAAAGACATTGACGATTGAGTGTACAAACCGTTACGAAATAAGCTCCGGTCTCTCGATAGTCAAATTCTCGGAGCCTGATTGAGCGGCGATGGATTTGTTCATTCGTTGGCGCCATTGCCATGCGAGCAAGGGCAAGGCACGCCTTGCCCCTACAGGGGACGACTAATCGTTGACCGTGTACTCGCGCTCGTTCAGCGTGAACCTGCCGGTCACCGGCATGCGCTTACGCATGGAATTGACCGTGTGGCAGCCCTGGTCCGCCGCTTGGGCGACTTGGATGACCTGTTCGAGCGGCGATTCGCTGATGATTTTGAAGACGTAGTTGATGCCTTGGGCGGCATCGGAAAAATCTTTGATCGGAAACTTGCCGGTCAGGTCGTAGGTCATGCGCAGATCCATTTCAAGGTCGCGTAAGACCACGCCGGTCTTAACCGCCAGACGTTTGAACTGGCTGAACATGCAGAAGCCGATAGAGGCGATGAAATATTGCAGCGGCGAAGGCCGCTTGCCATGTTGCCGCTTGAACTTTTCGTCGTCGCAATAGACCGTGTAGTCTTCGCGTTGCTCTAGCTTGACCAGCTCTTCGTTGAGCCGAATGATGGCGCGCTGCTGTAAGAGATAGCCGTCCGCATCGTCGGACGGCCGCTGCCGTTCTTCCTCATAAACGACGCGAAACTTTCCGAGATCGATGGTTCCCGGAAATGCCGCCATGGGTCACTTGGCGCCGTGCAGCGCTTGGTAAATCTTTTCCGCCGTGATCGGCAGGCTGGTGATACGCACGCCGCAAGCGTCTTCCACCGCATTGGCAATCGCCGCGGCGGTGGGAACATTCGAGGTCTCGCCGATCGGCATGCTGTTGTACGGCCCCGCGCCCTTGAGACTTTCGGTCACCGAGCTTTTGAACACCGGCAAGTCTTTGATGGTCGGGATTTTGTATTCGCCAAAATTCGCCGTCACTACTTTGCCGTCGCTGATAATCACCTGCTCCATCAATGTGTAGCCAATGCCGGTCAGCGCGCCGCCTTCGATCTGGCCTTGATGCATGAGCGGGTTCAAAACCGTGCCGCCGTTGTGCGTGGAAGTGAATTTTTTGAGCTGCACTTGGCCGGTGGCCGGATCGACTTCCACTTCGGCGATCTGCACGCACATGGAAGCTTCATGAACTTTTTTATTGTTGTCGTAGGTCGCTTCGACGCGGATCGGGCCGCCGGTGGCCTTGACCAACTCGGCGTAGGAAAGCTTGCGTTCCATGCGCGGATGCAGCACCGCGCCTTTAGCCAAGACGATTTGATCGGCGGGAACGTTGAATTGACTCGCCGCCGCCTGCTTGATCGCTTCGACGGCTTTCAACGCCGCTTCGTAGCCGGCGTTGCCGTAGACACGGGTCGCGCGGCTACCGCCGACGCCGGTGTCTTTGACGCCTTCTTGAGTGTTGAGTTGCTGCATGCGCACTTGGTTCAGCGGAATTTTTAGTTCTTCGGCGACGATCTCGCTGATGACTGTATAAGTTCCCGCGCCTTGATCGGCCATCGCCGAGGAAATCGTCACGATGCCTTTGTCGTCGAGCGCCAGCGCCACCGTGCCGATGCCGCCGTTGGCCATCCATTGCACGAACGCCACGCCGCGGCCGACGTTTTTTGCTTTCGGCCGATTGTATCCGGAATCTTCCAGCGCTTTCGCCAGGGTTTCATCCGACTTGATGAAGCCCACTTCTTCGCCGATGGGATCGACATCGCCGTCATGCATGAGATTTTTCTGGCGGAACTTGAGCGGGTCCATGCCAAGCTTCTTGGCGATGATATCCAACTGGCTCTCGTTGGCGAAAAAGCCCTGAGGGTCGCCCGGCGAGCGCATATGGCCGCAGGGAATCTTGTTAGTGTAAACCATATGCTCTTCGATCAAACAGTGGGGAATCTTGTAGGGCCCGGCCGAGCCGTGCGGGCCGGCGAGAAACGCGTTGGGCTTGAAGGCGCCATAGGCGCCGCTATCGAAGATGAAATCCATATGATGGGCGACGATGGTGCCGTCTTTTTTGAGACCGGTTTTAACTTTGATGATCGACGCGTGGCGCGGATTGCCGGCGATCAGCTCTTCATCGTAATCCATCACCAGCTTCACCGGCTTGCCGGCTTTCTTCGACAGCAAGTAAACCACCGCGACATCCATGAAGTCGCCCTTGCCGCCAAAATCGCCGCCGATGTAGCAAGGATTGACGACCAATTTTTCGTGGGCAATGTTTAAGGCATTGCCGACCTGCTCGCGAATCGCGTAGGGCACTTTGCTGCAACACCAAATCTCCGCCGAACCGTCCGGCGCGGTTTTGACCACCGCGGAATGGGGTTCGATGTAGCCGTGATGCACCACCGGCGTGGTGAAAGTATTTTCAACGACGATGTCCGCTTGGCGGAATCCGATTTCGATATCGCCCTTCTTCCAGGTGTAATAAACAAACTCGTTAGTCGGACCCGAGAGCGGTTTGGGCAGGCCTTTATAGTTGGCGACATTGGGATGGACCCACTTCGCGCCGGCGCCGAGCGCTTCGACGGGATCGAGCAGCGCGAGATTTTCTTCGTACTCGACTTCGATCAAATTCAAAGCCTCTTCGGCGATGTCTTCGCTGTCCGCCGCCAGAGCGAGAACTTTTTCACCGATGAAACGCACTTCGCCGTCAGCGAGGATCGGCATGTCGTAAAGTCGGCGGCCGATTTTCAATCCCTCACAGTCCACGCCGGTGACGATGGCGCGCACGCCTTTGAGTTTTTCCGCTTTGCTAGCGTCGATCCGCTTGATCTTTCCCGAGGCGATCGGACTGCGCAGCAGTTTTCCCCAGAGCATGCCCGGCAGCGTCACGTCCACCGCGTACTTCGCTTGGCCGCTGACTTTGAGTTCGCCTTCGATTCGCGGTGTCGGATTACCGACGATTTGTTTGTTCGATGCCATGCTTGACCTCCTGATGCGGGTAAAACTAATAATAAAAAAAATATATGTACTCCGCTTCGCTAAACGACCTCGGTGAGATCGCGCGAAGCGGAGTTGAAAGCTGGCTCCCCGGGAGGGACTCGAACCCCCGACCCGGTGATTAACAGTCACCTGCTCTACCAACTGAGCTACCGGGGAACATCAATGCCGCAAAACTTACTATTTCCTTTAACAGCCGCAGCCAGAGGCTGATCCGCCCACCGCAGAAACTGTTATACCGACTGAGTTTCGGCAGAACCGGGGAAATAATTCCGGAATCCTTATCCTAAGCCAACTTAATCGAGCTATTCCCGCCTCGATGCAATGCCAGTTTGCAATCGGTGATGGTCACTTCACGAATGCAGCAACTCATCTAACCAATGGCGGCCTCTACCCGACTTCAAGAAAAGCTCTCGTTGGCGGGCGGTCTTAGAGTCACCAAACTCTTCGTGATGAATCAACACAAACGGTCTGTTTTGCCGTGTCCACCGCGTAGCGCCACCATTATGTTCCTTTAGCTTATCCGTTGGCGCCTTACTGGTATACCCAATATACCTTTTGTTGTTTTTAAGACTTCGCAGAACGTACACATAGAACATCTTCCATAGTTCTCTAAACAAAACGCGCCACAAATGGTCTTGCTCCGTTAACGCTCTACCGGCTGACTGAGCTTCGGCTGAAAGCCGATCAGCCTACGGCTGAACCGGGGAAGCAAAAGAACAGGCACTTTTTTTAGCATACGATGGAATGGAATTCTACATCATCCGGCGGCAATTTTTTGTAGTGCGTCCAACATCTTGTGTTGGTGCGTCGCCGACCAATAGACGCGCTGGCACCGGGGACACCAAGAGAAGCGCTCTTGGCTGGCGTAAACGTAAGGCGGCACGAGATTTTCCACGCTTGTCTTTGAGCGCGCTTGCAGCGGGGAATTGCAAACCAGGCAGCGGGAAAATAGCCGCTCGCCCCATTGCAAGCCGCAGTCGCGTATCAACTGGCGCATCTGCTCATCGTAACGGTTGCTTTCAAGAAAAATAAACGGCGGCGGCTGTTTCTGTTTAAGGCCGCGGTCGCGGGTGAGAATCGTTCGGCTCTCGGCCCGCGCCGCGCGAATCAATCCGTAACCGGTCAAGTGCGGACCGTAAATCACATCGCAGCCGGCGGCGCGCAGCCATTTGACCAGCCGGCCGAGCATGCGGTCGGCGGCAAATTTTTGCTCGGCGGTTTCAGTGATTTCCATATTTGACATTGCTTCGCATAACCCGAGGCCGTAACATAGCCGCTCAACCCCATGCTTGTGAAGCGCTCCATCGGAATCTTTGCCGCATTGTTCTGGTGCGTGATGAATTTTCTCCTCATCCAGCGCCAGCTCGCCGCGCCGCCGAGCGTGATCGCCCTCAAGGGCACGGAGAAAATTTCCGCCGGCGGCGAAGAATGGTGGGGCGTGTTTTACCGCGGCGAAAAAATCGGCTACGCCTGGCAAACCATCGCGGCCAAACCGACGGGCTATGAGCTGCGCGACGGTTCGGTATTGAATCTCAACCTGCTCGGCATCGTGCAGCCGGCAGAAACCCACTTGGAAATGGCCGCCAACGAAGATTGGATTCTCGACCGTTTTAACTTCCAACTCACATCCAAAGAAATGCGCTTCAGCGCTCGTGGCGCCAGGAACAATAACAAACTGTCGCTCGAAATCGACTCCGCCGGCCACCACTCGACGCAGGAAATAACTTTGACCCAAGCGCCCTACCTGCTCGCCGCGCTCAAGCCCTACGTCGTCACCCAGCAACTGGAGACCGGCAAGAAGTTTTTCTTCGCCACCTTCGATCCCTCGACGCTGTCGCAACAAGTGACGGCGGTGGTCATCGAAGGACGCGAACAGATTCGCATCGGTAATCGCCTAGAAGCGGCGATCAAGATGCGCCAAAGCTTTCGCGGCATCTCGGTGCTGTCATGGATCGACGGCCAGGGACGAACGTTGAAAGAGGAATCCCCGGCCGGCATGTCGCTGCTCAGACAAGATAAAGCCGTCGCGCGTAATTTATCGAATCGCGCCATGGCCCTCGATATCGTCGCTCAGACTGCGATCAAGGTGACGACGCCGATTGACAACGCCGCCGCGCGGCGAGCGCTGGAACTCAAACTGAGCGGCTTTGACTTAAGCAACTTTCCCCTCGACGGCGGCCGCCAGCGGCTGAGCGAGAATCGCTTGACGA
The DNA here is from genome assembly GCA_009692615.1 of Deltaproteobacteria bacterium. Classification (NCBI taxonomy): domain Bacteria; kingdom Pseudomonadati; phylum Myxococcota; class Myxococcia; species Deltaproteobacteria bacterium. Next base: position 25,600 of record SHYW01000031.1, read on the forward strand.
TTGCGCTAGAAGATTTGCCCAAGCCCGGCACGCGCACGCTGCCCTTCGCCGATGCCCGCGTGTCGGCGTATCTACGTCCCACCGCGTTTTTGCAATCGGATCATCCGCGCATCAAAGCATTGGCAACAAAAATATTGAACGGCGAAACCGACGCGCAGCGCGCCGCGGTTAGAATCAAAGACTGGGTTTACCAAGAAATCGCCAAAGAACCGACGGTCAGCATTCCCAATGCTCTGCAAGTGCTGCAAACGAGAAAAGGCGACTGCAACGAACATACGGTGCTGTTCAACGCCTTGGCCCGCGCCGCCGGCATCCCGGCGAAAACCGTCGTCGGCGTGGTCTATCTGCGCGGCGCCTTTTACTATCACGCCTGGTCCGAAGTCTGGCTCGGCGAATGGATTTCCCTCGACTCGGTATTCAATAAATTTCCCGCCGACGTCACCCACGTGAAATTTCTCGAAGGCGAAATCGACCGGCAGATCGATATTCTGCAATTGATCGGCAATCTGAAAATCGAAGTGCTGTAGAAATGATTCAACTCATCAACCTGACCAAACACTATGGCAAACTCGCCGCTGTGGATAATTTGAATTTGGAAGTTCCCGCCGGCGAGATCTTCGGCTTCCTCGGACCCAACGGCGCCGGCAAGACCACGACGATCCGCTGCATGATGGGTATTTTGAAACCGAGCTCAGGCCAAATCTTGCTCGGCGAGTACGACGTGATTAAAGAGGCGCAGAAGGCCAAAGCGATCTGCGGCTTCATTCCCGACCGGCCATTTATCTACGAGAAGCTCAGCGGCCAGGAGTTTTTAAACTTCGTCGGCAAGCTCCACCGTGTCGAAGATCGACAGCTCGAAAAGAAAATTGCCGAACTGCTAGAGCGTTTGGAACTCACATCGTGGCGTGACGAGCTAGTCGAAAGCTACTCTCACGGCATGAAACAGCGCTTGGTGGTCTGCGCCGCGCTGATTCATGAGCCGCGCATCTTGATCGTCGATGAACCGATGGTCGGCATGGACCCCAAAGGCGCGCGCACGCTGAAAGATCTTTTTCGTTCCCTGGCCAAAAGCGGCACCACGGTTTTTCTTTCCACCCACAGCATCGGCGTCGCCGAAGAAATCTGCCACCGCATCGCCATCATCCAAAAAGGCCGCCTGATCGCCTGCGGCACCATGGCGGAGATTCACAGCCAAGCGAGTGATAACGACGGCAATCTCGAAAGCGTCTTTCTCGAACTGACTCGGGAGGAAGAGCGTGTTCGTGACTCGTGATCGTGCTCGTGTCCGGATTCGAACGAACACGAGCACGAACCACGAGCACGAAAATGGCGAAGTACTATGACCAACGTGATCTTACTACTCACCCCAACCTGGCTGGGCTGGAAGAATAGTTTCTTCCGCGCCAAGGCGTCGTGGAGCCGGCGGATTCTGCTCGGCGCTCTCGCGCTGTCCTTTTGGTTCGGCACGTTTCTGCTGATTCGCCGGGTGCTGCGCTATTTCGAAAATGTCTACGAACTCGGTCCGGCCTTGGCCTATCAACTTTTGTTGATCGTCCTGCTGACGTTTCTTTCCATGTTGCTGTTCAGCAATTTGGTCTCAGCGCTGTCGACTTTTTTTCTCGCCCGCGATCTCGAATTGATACACACCACGCCGGTAGCACCGACTAGTTTTTTCTACGCGCGCTTGATCGCCACCACGATCAATTCGTCTTGGATGATGCTGTTTTTCAGTTTGCCGATCTTCGCCGCCTATGGCTCGGTGTTCGGCGGCGGCGTCACGCTTTATCTTTGGCTCGCGGCAATCTTGCCGCTATTTCTCGTCATCCCGGCGTCGATCGGCATTCTCATCACCCACCTCTTAGTTTACTGCCTGCCGGCACGGCGCATTCGCGATTTATTATTTTTCCTCGGCCTGTTCGGTTTTCTGGTTATGTACTTTTTGTTCCGCTTCGCCCAGCCCGAGCGCTTGGTGCAGCCCGAAGCCTTCGGCAACTTCATGCAGTTTCTGTCGGCCATGGAAACGCCGTCGTCGTCTTTTTTGCCTAGCAGTTGGTCGGCGGAGATTCTCGCCGGAACACTTTTCAACCGCGACACCGAGCAGGGCTTCTTCTTCGCGCTATTGGCGAGCTACGCACTGTTCCTGCCGGTCGCCACTAGTTGGGTTTCCGGCGCGGTCTACCTCGACGGCTGGTCCAAGGCGCAGGAATCCCGCCAAGGCCGCCGTAAACTCGCTTGGCTCGATCGCACGTTGGAAGTAATCACACGGCCGTTTCCGGAAATCACCCGTGCGCTCATGCTCAAGGACATCAAAACTTTTTTGCGCGATACCACTCAATGGTCGCAGCTTTTTTTGCTGGTCGCGCTAATCGTCGTCTATCTTTACAATTTCAAAGTCCTGCCGTGGACCGTTCGCCCATGCCGCTGGCGACCATCCGCACCATCGTCGCGTTCGCCAACCTCGCGCTCGCCGGATTCGTATTGAGCGCCATCGCGATCCGCTTCGCCTTTCCCGCCGTCAGTCTGGAGGGCAAAGCGTTTTGGCTGCTGCAAACCGCGCCCATCGAACTGCGAGCGCTGCTCTGGAGCAAGTTTTGGCTCAATTTCATTCCCCTCTGTTGCTTAGGCGAGCTGCTGATCTTTCTAAGCAATTTAATGCTCGAAGTTCCTAACTGGATGATGGCACTATCGCTAGCGACAATATTTTTAATGACCTTCGGCATCACCGCCATCGGCATCGGCCTGGGCGCGCTCTATCCTAATTTTAACTATGACAACGCCGCCGAGATTCCCACCAGCTTCGGCGGCGCGATCTGCATGATCGTCAGCATGGCGTTCATCGCCCTCGCCGTGATGATCGAAGCCTGGCCGATGTATCGCATCGCGATTCAATCCTTCGGCCGCGCCCAGAGCGCCCCACCGGATGTGTGGACGATTGCGCCGCCAATGTTGATCGTGTTAGCTCTCACCGTCGTAACCGTGTTGGCAGTGCTACGCGTCGGCATCAAACATCTGGAGCAGCTAAAAGAATAACTTCACGACACTCACTCTGACGGCTCTTCGTACCTTCCGATACCCTCGCCCCTTGCGGGAGAGGGCTAGGGTGAGGGGGGAATCGCTGCAACCGGAGTTAACAAACGCTAACTTGCGACGAGGAAGACAATAAGGCCCATAGGAGAATTCCGTGAATCTCATCCACACCATTTACCAACCGCCCGGCGCCGGACCGTATCCAACGATTCTCACTCTCCACGGCCGCGGCGCCAACGCTTTCGATTTGCTCGGCCTCGCACCCTATATTTGCGGCGGAAAATTTTTACTGATCTGCCCCCAGGCACCGCTCGAAGTTCCCATCGGCCCAGATGCGACGGGCTACGCCTGGTATGCGGGAAGTCGAAGCGGCGTGCCGGATGTCGAAGGGATGCTGTCGTCGCACAAACTGCTGCAAACATTTCTCGATGAATGTCTGCAACGCTATCCCATAGATGAAAAAAAATTGATCGTCCTCGGCTTCAGTCAAGGCGGCGTGATGGCGTACAGCTTAGCGCTGACCGATCCCGGCCGCTTCGCAGGTCTGGCCGCGCTCAGCACCTGGCTGCCGCGCGAACTAACGCCGCGCTTGAACATCAGCGACGCCGTACAAACGCTGCCGACGCTGATCCAGCACGGCATTCAAGATCCACAAATCGAAATCGCCCGCGCCCGCGATTCCGTAGTGCGACTGCACGAACTCAAAGTCCCGTTAACGTTTAAGGAATACGAGATGGGCCATGAAATCAGGCCGAGAAGTCTCACCGACCTGTCGGCCTGGTTAGAAACAAATGTAGGGGCGACCGGCCGGTCGCCCGTGCACGAATAATGGCTGAGTGCGGTGCGTCCTAATTACGCATATAGCTCAAATCTTTCGCCATCGCCTCTAGCCGCGCGATGCGTTCTTCCATCGGCGGATGCGTGCTGAACCACGACGAGATACCGCCGCCGCTCAATGGACTGACGATGAACATATGCGCGGTGGCATTGGTGGTCGCGTCGCTCGCTTGCAAGGGAATTTCTTGCGCGCCCATGTGCAGCTTGCGTAACGCACTGGCGAGGGCCAATGGGTCGCCGCTAAGCCTCGCGCCGCCGGCATCCGCCAGGTATTCACGCGCCCGCGACACCGCCATTTGAATCAGCGGCGCCGCAACCATCGCCACCACCATCGCAAAGATCACTCGGATAATGTTCGAGCCGCCGCCTTCATCGTCGCGACTTCTGCCGCCGCCGAAAAACATGGCGAATTGCGCCATGTAACCGATCGCCGCGCCAAGCGTGGCGGCGATGGTGCCGATGAGAATATCGCGGTTCAAAACATGCGTGAGTTCGTGGCCGAGCACGCCGGCAAGCTCGCGCTTGTTGAGAATACGGCGAATCCCTTGAGTCACGGCAACCGCCGCATGTTGAGGATTGCGTCCGGTGGCAAAGGCGTTGGGCGTGTCGTCAGGGATGATATAGACCTTGGGCATCGGCAGCCCGCCCTTAACCGCCAACTCTCGCACTAACCCATGCAGTTCCGGGTCGTCGTTCTGGGAAACTTCTTGGGCGCTGTACATGCGCAGCACGAGCTTGTCGCTGAACCAGTAACTGAAGAACTGCATGCCGCCGGCCATGATCAGCGCCATGACCGCACCCTGTTGACCGGCGAGCGCCTGTCCTACCATCATGAACAAAACTGTCAGCACCGCTAAAAGAACTACTGTGCGGGTATTCATACGAATCTCCCTTCGCTATGTATCCTACGAAAAGATCGGGTTAAGTCAAGGTACGTTTTCACGTAGCGTCAATCTGTGTACGAGTGGGGCAAAATTCAAGTCCCCAGTTTCACAAGTCGGCGAATTTGACTTAATATCGGCCAACTGAAAATTGGAGGGATGAAGCATGCGTATTGGAGTAGTTTTTCCGCAAACCGAGATCGGCGCCGATCCGTATTATATCAAAGACTTCGCCCAGGCCGCTGAGGAGCTCGGCTTCGCGCATATCCTCGCCTACGATCATGTCGTCGGCGCCAATCCGGCGAGCCGGCCCAATTGGAAACCGCCTTACTCACATTTAGACAGTTTCCACGAGCCCTTTGTTCTGTTCGGTTATCTTGCCGGCGTGACGAAAAAGATTGAACTGGTCACTGGCATTATTATTCTGCCGCAACGGCAAACCGTTTTGGTCGCCAAACAAGCGGCGGCGCTGGATGTTTTGAGCGGCGGCCGTCTGCGCTTCGGCATCGGCATCGGCTGGAACCCGGTGGAGTACGAAGCGCTCGGGGAAAATTTTCACAATCGCGGCAGTCGCTCGGAAGAACAGATCGCAGTGTTGCGCCAACTGTGGACGAATCCCACTGTGACCTTCGAAGGCCGCTGGCACAAAATCACCGACGCCGGCGTCAACCCGCTGCCGGTGCAAAGGCCGATCCCGATCTGGTTCGGCGGCGGCGACGAGCGCGCGCTGTGCCGATTGGGAAAACTCGGCGACGGCTGGTTTCCACTCTTAGGCCCGGACGATAAATGCCGCGCCGCCATCGAAAAAATCCGCGCCGCGGCCCAAGAGGCTGGCCGCGATCCAAACACAATCGGCATCGAAGGAAGAATCGCCTACGGCCAAGGCTCGCTCGAAGCGTGGACAAAAGATTTGCAAGCTTGGAAAGCTCTCGGCGCTAGCCATCTGAGTTTCAATACGATGAAAGCGGGACTGACGACGCCGTCGGCCCACATCGAAGCGCTGCGGCGATTCAGCAAGATCGCAGTGACAAGTTAGGAGGGCGGGTTTAAAACCCGCCCCTACACGTCCCGATCTTTTTTACTTCCTTTGCGTCCCGATTGCCCTGAGCTTGTCGAAGGGTGCGGCTAATAATCTTCGCACCGCTTCGAAGGGCTCGCCGCCGTCGGCCACTGCCTGCTTCACCATTTCAACTGTCTTCACCAGACTTCGCCCCGACTTCTCATACAGCAATTCGAATAGATCGAGATCTTTCAAATAAACGACGTAATGCATCAGCACGGCGTTGTTGAGCGGCTGTTGGCTGAAGGCGCGGGCGCGATGTTGTGGGCGGTCGGCGGTGCGCCAGGCCCATTCGGCTTTGCCGCGATTAAAAACTTCCTCGCGCAAACGCAATTTATCCGCCCGGGCGATGTCACGATTGTAAAGCTCGACCAACGTCTGCGCCAGTTCAGCGATGAATGAACTGAACTCCCGTTCTTCTTCCCAAACGAGAATGGCGCGCTGATGCTCCGCGCTACCCGCGCCGAAACGGTCGCGAAAAAAATCTATCGCCGCGCGATGGCCGATAAAATTCGCCAGGCTTTCGTTAAATGCGCCGGCGCCATTGATATAAAGCGTTTGATGAAACAGCTCGTGAAAAACGATCTCGCTCAGCACGACTTTGTCGTAGCGCAGCAAATGCGACAGCAGCGGATCGTCGAACCAGCCGAGCGTACTGAACGCCGCCGATGGGCGAATGTTGGTGTCGTAACCTTCGGCGTTTAACCGCTGCGCTTCTTCCTCGGCATCGGCTTTCTCGAAAAAGCCCTTGTACGGCACGCTGCCGACGATCAAGAACCACCAAGTGTAAGGACGCAGTTCGGTTTTCGGAGCGGCGACCACAATGTGCGTGAGATCGGGCCGGTCGACGTAGGAGTAACTGGAAAAGCTCCCGCCGACGTTGAGCTTGAGCACGTCGCGCGCGTATTCGCGCAGCGCCAAGACCAGTTTTAATTTTTCCTGAGTGTCGAGAGTAACTTCCGGCTTTCGGACATAGTCGACAATCGGCTCGCGGCGCCAGAGAATCTTCCCTTCTTCATAAGCGGCGCGGAGAACGTAGATGGGCGAGCAGCCGGACAGAACCGCTCCCATGACGATTCCCAATAAGATTGCAGCAACGAGTCGGCGCGGTGGCACTTGCGTTAATTGAAGAAAAGCGTTTCGCACGGCGCCGCTAGGCATTAACTTTCGCCGCGCTATCATGCGGTGCGAGCTTCAACACTTCGCGCTCGTACTGCAGTTGGTACAAGCGGTAGTAGATTCCGCGCCGGTCCATCAGCTCGGCGTGGCTGCCGATCTCGCGGATCTCGCCGTGGTGCAGCACGATAATGCGGTCGGCATTGCGGATCGTCGACAGCCGGTGGGCGATCAACAGACAAGTCCGGTTGCGCATGACTTTTTCCAGGGCATCTTGGATCAGCGCCTCGGTCTCGGTATCGACGCTCGATGTCGCTTCGTCCATGACGAGAATTTCCGGCTGGAAGACCAACACGCGAGCCAAAGACAACAGCTGGCGCTCGCCGGCGGAAAAATTGCTGCCGCGCTCGCGCACCGGCGCCAGATAGCGTTCGGGCAGCCGGTTGATGAAGGTGTCGGCATTGGCCGCCTCGGCGGCTCTTTCGATGCGCTCCATGGGCGCCGCCGCATCGCCCAGCGCCAGATTGGCGCGCACGTCGCCGGAGAAAAGAAACACGTCCTGTAAAACTACGCCGACATGCTGGCGCAGCGCGGCCAAGTCCCACTCGCGCACGTCGACACCGCCGACTTTGATCGAGCCTTTTTGGATATCGTAGAAACGGTTCAGCAGTTTGATCGTGGTGGTTTTTCCCGAACCGGTGGCGCCGACGACGGCGATCTTTTCCCCCGGCGCGATGCGAAACGACACGCCTTTTAACACTGGATCGCCGGCTTTGTATTCGAACCAGACGTTGTCGAACACCACTTCGCCGAGAAACGGTTTGGGCACCACGGCGTTTTTTGGACTTTCGATATCCGCGGGCGTATCGAGCAGTTGAAAAATTCTTTCCGCCGACGCCATCGCCGACTGCATGACCGCGTATTTTTGGCTGAAGTCGCGCAGCGGCACGAAAAATCGATGGATGTATTCTTTGAACGCCACCAAGGTACCGATACCGATCACCGCATGCAGCACTTCGCCGCCGCCATACCAGAGCAGCAAGCCGACGCTCACCGAACCGGCCGCCTCAACCATTGAGTAGAGCGCCGCTTCGTAGAGATTCGACATGTGATAGGCATCGCGATGGTCGCCATTGAGCGCTTCGAATTCTTGATAGGTTCGTTGCTCCCGGGCGAACAGTTGAATCACCGCCATGCCGGAAATCGATTCGCCGAGATAAGCATTGATGCGCGCGATGCGTTCGCGAATTTGCCGATAGGTCTGGCGCGCCTTGACGCGAAAAAAATTAATTGCCAAGGCCATGGGCGGAATCATCGCCAGCGAAACCATGGCCAAGATCGGGTGGAGATAAAACATGATGCCGACGATCCAAGCGACCATGATAAAATCCGACACCAGCGTCATCACGCCGGAGGAAAACATCTCTTGCAGCACGTCGACGTCGGTGGTCATGCGCGTCACCAGCCGGCCGACGGGATTGCGGTCGAAATAACTCATCGGCAGCTTCTGCACATGGGCGAAGATCGCCACCCGCAGATCGGCCAGACAGCGCTGCGCCACCAGCATGGAAAAATAATATTGCACGAAAACGACCACGGTCTCGCCGATCAGCGCGGCGAGAAACAGCAGCATGACGGTCTGCAAACCCCAGAGATCTTTGCCGGCGATGTAGCGGTCGATACCGATCTTCATCAGATAGGGCTGGGCCAGACCGAACCCCTGCTGCAAAGGCAAGAGCAGCATGCTCAAGAGAAATAACCGCTTGTAGGGAATAATAAAGCGCCACAGCCGCTTCATCATTTGAAAGTCGTAGGCTTTGCCGAGAACTTCTTCGGATTGCGAGGGCTGCGCCATTTAGATTTCTTCCAGCTCCTCGCTCAACCGCTGCTGCTGATAGAGTTCGGCGTAGACGCCCTCTTGACGGACCAGCTCTTCATGATTGCCGCGCTCAATGATCCTGCCTTCATCCAAGACGAGAATTTCATCGGCTTCTTTGACTGCGGAAATACGGTGGGAAATGATCAAGCAGGTTTTTTCTTTGAGTATCGAGCGCAGGCCTTGGAGAATTTCCGCCTCGGTCTGGGCATCGACGCTCGACAAGCAATCGTCGAGGATCAACACCGGCGGGTCCATAATCAAAGCGCGGGCCAACGTCGCGCGCTGCTTCTGGCCGCCGGATAGCGTCACGCCCCGTTCGCCGACCATGGTGTCGAGCCCTTGGGGAAATATTTCCAGATCGCGGTCGAGCTTGGCGATTTTGATCGCGCGCGCCAGCTCTTCTTCGGAATACTCGTCCCGGCCGAATGCCAAATTGCGCCGCAATGAAGTGGAAAACAAAAACGGATCCTGCGGCACATAGCCCATCACCCGGCGCAGCTCACGCAGCGAAAGCTTGCGAATATCCTGGCCGTCCAGACGAATCTCGCCGCTGCCGACATCGAACATGCGCGGCACCAACTGCGCCACAGTGCTCTTGCCCGAACCGATACGGCCGACCAGACCGACCGATTTGCCGACAGGCAGCTTAAAGTTGATGCCTTCCAACGCGCCGTGACCGTTTTGCGGCTGGCCATAAGAAAATGAAACGTTGTGAAACTCGATGCCATCTTTGAGCTTCGCCAACGGTGCGCCGGCTTCGGCGCCGGCGATCTCTGGCGTGGTTTCAAGAATTTCTTCGAGCCGGCGCATCGCCGCCCGGCCGCGCTCGACCAACGATAGCATCCAGCCAAACGCCGCGGTGGGCCAAGCGAGAACGTTTAGATAAGCGATGAAGGCGACGATGTCGGCGACCAGCAGATCGCCGCCTACCACCCGCACGCCGCCGTACCAGATGACGATCAAGACGGTCAAGCCGTTGATGCCTTGCATGACCGGATTGACGATGCCGCGCATCTTCGCCATCTCCATGCTTTTGACTTCATAGCCTTTGTTGAAATCGGCGAATTGCTGGGTTTGAAACTGTTCCTGGGAATAGGCTTTGACCACGTGCATGCCGCTCAAGTTTTCCTGCACGTGGCTGCTCAACACCGACATCTGCTGCTGCACCTCCAGGGAAGTTTTTAATATCTTGCCGCGGAATTTGCGCGCGACGTACATCAGCAGTGGAAACGGCGCCAACGCCGCCAAAGTCATGCGCACGTCCATCGACAGCATCAGCGCCACCGCGTAAACGTAATAGAGCGGCGCGTTGGCGAAGTTGAGCACGCCGGGACCGAGCATGACGCGCACCGCGGAAATGTCGTTGATCGTGCGCGACATCAAGTCGCCGGTGCGCCGCGACTGGTAAAACGACAGCGGCAGTTTTTCCAAGTGGGCGAACAGATCGTTGCGCAGATCGTATTCGACGTTGCGCCCGGCGTTGAAAATCAACGCCCGCGAATAGGTGCGGACGATCCCTTGAACCAACGCCGCGGCGACGATCAACACGGCGTAAAACGTCACGTCGCGCACCGCGCCGCCGCCCTCGATGATGCGCACGGCCTCGCGAATCCACCACGGAATCCACATGACCAACGTCGCGGTGGCGAGCAAACACAGTCCGCCCTGCAAATAACTCCGCCAGTAACGCCAGATGTAGTGTGACAACCGCCCCATGTAATTTTTAAAAATACGCTACGGTGGCGCGCTTCGCAAGGAAGCGGCCGCGATGCAGTGGCGCGAATCGGCTCGGCGGCTTGACTTCGCGAGTTCGCTCCCTAATAACAGTGCATGACTCAAACGCATCTCACCCGCCGCGAAGATCTTCGCAACATCGCGATCATCGCCCACGTCGACCACGGCAAAACCACTTTAGTCGATGCCTTGCTGCACCAAAGCGGCATTTTCCGCGCCAACGAACAGGTTGTCGATCGCGTCATGGACTCCATGGATCTCGAGCGCGAGCGCGGCATCACGATCATGGCGAAAAACACCTCGATCCATTACGGCAAAGTTAAGATCAATATCGTCGACACGCCCGGCCACGCCGACTTCGGCGGCGAAGTGGAACGAACTCTAGCGATGGTCGACGGCGTCATGCTGCTGGTAGATGCCTCGGAAGGGCCGCTGCCGCAGACTCGCTTCGTCTTGAAGAAAGCGCTTGAAGCCAAGCTGACGCCGATCGTCTGCATCAATAAGATCGACCGGCCCGACGCGCGCATCGCCGAGGTGCTCGATGAAATCTACGATCTGTTCATCGACCTCGACGCCAGCGAAGACCAGCTCGATTTTCCGGTGGTCTATACTAACGCCAGGGCCGGCACGGCGACCCTCGATTTGAAACAGCGCGGTGAAAATCTTAAACCGATGTTCGAGCTGATCGTCGAAACCTTGCCGGGCCCAAGCTACGACCCGGCGATGCCGACCCAGTTTCAAGCTAACAACCTCGATTACAACGACTATGTCGGCCGCCTAGCGGTCGGCCGCGTCAAGAACGGCACGCTAGCGCCGGGACAACACATGCTCTGCCGCGTCGACGGCAGCCAGCAACTGATCAAGATCACCCAAGTCTATGGTTGGCAGGGGCTCAAGCGCGTCGAAGTCTCCTCGGTGCAAGCCGGCGACATCACCGCGGTGGCCGGCATCGAGGACATCGGCATCGGCGACACCATCAGCGACAAAGAAAAACCCGTGCCGCTGCCGCCGCTGCGCATCGATGAGCCGACCATCGCGATGCTGTTCATCGCCAACAATTCGCCTTGGTCCGGCCGCGAAGGAGAGCATGTCACCTCGCGCAAACTACGTGAACGATTGTTCTTCGAGTCCCGGCGCAACGTCAGCTTGCGCGTCGAAGAAACCGCCAGCGCCGACGCCTTCCAAGTCACCGGTCGCGGCGAATTCGCCTTAGCCATCGTCATCGAGACCATGCGCCGGGAAGGTTATGAAATGATGGTCTCCAAGCCCACCGTCATCACCCGCGAGATCAACGGCATGACCAACGAACCGATGGAACTCTTGGTGATCGATATTCCCGAAGATTTTATCGGCGTGGTGTCGCAGCTATTAGCCATTCGCAAGGGTAAGATGACCAAGATGATCCACGCCGGATCGAGCCGCGTGCGCTTGGAATTCGCCGTGCCCTCGCGCGGTCTGATCGGTTTTCGCTCGCGCTTTCTCACCGACACCCGCGGGACAGGCATCATGAACGCGCTGTTCAACGGCTGGGAGCCCTGGCATGGCCTAATTCAGTCGCGCACCAACGCCGCCATGGTCGCCGACCGCGAAGGCAACGCGCCGCCCTATGCGATTTATCACTTGCAAGAACGGGGCGTGATGTTCATCGCGCCGGGCACCAAAGTCTACGAAGGCATGGTGGTCGGCGAATACTCGCGCGAAAACGATTTGAACGTCAACGTTTGTAAAGAGAAAAAGCTCACCAACATGCGCGCCTCGGGCAAAGACGAGAACATCATCATCTCGCCGCACCGCGAGATGGGGTTGGAAGCAGCCCTTGAATGGATCTCTGACGATGAGTTGGTAGAAGTGACACCGCAGTCGATTCGACTGCGCAAGAAGATTCTCAAACAAGCCGACCGTCCGCGCCGGCGCTACGAATCCGAAGAAGATTAACCGCTATTTTTTCTCGGCACCGACCGGCTTCTTGTCGCAGTTCTCTTGCCGGACAAACATGACATGAATCCCTGCCGACGGCGCGCGCACTTCGACTGCGGGGCGGATGCCGGCTTTGAACTCCTTAACCTCGGCTGGATGGCCCAGGGCCTTCAACTTTTCTTTTAGCTGCAGCGGACTTTTAACGCCTTTTAACTGCTCGCCCTTTTTTTCCAGGATCGACACCGGCGCGCACTCGCCTTCCCGGCCCGCGAGCAGCCAGGTACCGCTGTCGTCGAGCGGCGCGTTCTTGGCAGGCTTGGCCGCAGCATCCTTGGCAGCTGCTGTTTTGCTTGGTTTCGGTGCGGTTGCCGCAAGCGAAATAGTTGGCGCGGCAAGCAGCGCCGCAAAAGCGATGCTCAGCAAAATTCTTCCAGTTGCGTTGGCATTCATCATCGACCTCCAGCGCGAATTTTAAATTGTCTTCGCGTCGAGCGCAACTGCGAAACCGCCATTCAGGCTAGCTTGACTTACAAACTTCGGCCGGCACGACCATCACGGCAAGCTCCTTCGCCGGCACATGAACTTCCACCATGTTCCCGTTGGGAGTTTTATGTTCCTTCACTTCGACCCGATAGCCCGCTGCGCGCATCTTGTCGATCAGCTGATAAGGCGTCTGAAGCCCGACAAACTCCGACCCCTTCCGAGCCAAACTCGCCAACGGCGCGCAGCCGCCCTCGCGCATCAGCAAGAACCACTCAGTAGCCAGCGCCGAGCTAGGCGGAACGGAGAGCATGAAAGTCGCGATCAATAGATTGCGAATATTGCGTTCAGTCATTGCCATCCTCAAATCCGATGTAATCTCTCTCGATTGCCTGCAACTCGAACTCTTGGTTTGGCAGATCGAAACTGGTGACAACCCAAACATTGGCATCCGGATCCCATTCAGCCTTAACTTCAATGCGATCGATCACGTCCAAAGCCCAGTCGATTATCCCGGATGAGTCAACGCCAGAAAACACTTCAAACGCCGCACCACTGCCGCGCGATTTCCGTGTAAGCTTCCGCGGCTAGATCGATCTTAGATATGGAACAAAACTCATCGGTCTTATGCGCCAGCTCCGGCTCGCCGGGACCGAGAATTATCGTCGGCGGATTGCCATAGGCCGGAGTTAAAATCGAGCAATCGCTGAAATAAGTCGCCCCAACTGGCACCGGACGCTTGCCGGTGAGATGTTCCATGATGTCGAAGACAGATCTCACCCACTCATCATTTTCATCGCTGCTGACGCTGGCCGCGCCTTGCAAGCGCCGCAACTCGACATCGATGCCCAATGCCGATTGCAGCTTTTTAAGAATGTCTGCTTCCGTCTGTCCGGGTAGAGTTCGAATATCCAAGCTAACCACCGCTTCGCCGGGAATCATATTGATCGCGCTGCCGGCGCTCATCATCGTCACCGCCAGCGTCGGCTGACCGAGAATGGGATGGGACGGCACGGCGAAATCGAAGGACTCAAGCTTCTTGATCGCATCCGCCGCCTTGTAGATCGCATTGACGCCCTGCTCCGGCATCGAACCATGGGCCGCAACGCCGGTTATTTTTACCGCGTAACGCACGCAGCCTTTGTGCGCAATGAAAGGAACATTGGCGCTCGGTTCGCCGGCGACAATCGCCCCGGCCACGCCGAGCACGCCGTCCAGCGCCGCAACCTGCGCCGCGCCTTCGCAGGTGGTTTCCTCGCCCGCGGTGAAAATCAACGTGATCCCGGATTGGCGGTTGGCCAGCTGCGCCAGCGCAAGCGCCATCGCAACCATCGCAGCCACGCCGCTTTTCATATCCGACGCGCCGCGTCCAAAGAGCTTATCGCCGTCAATTTCACCGGCAAACGGATCGCGCGCCCAGGGCGTCGCACCCAATGGCACGGTGTCTAGATGGCCGGTGAAACAGATCGGCGGTTTATCGTTGGATCCGGCAAGCCGGGCGATCAACGTCGAACGCTTGTCGGCGAACTCGTAGTAGCGCGTTTCGTATCCGGCATTTTCCAGCAGCCCGCCAAGATAGTGCGCACACTCGCGCTCATCGCCGGGTGGATTGACGGTTTTGAAAGACAGCAGCTTGCGAGTCAGCGCTAGGGCATCATTTTTCATTGCGCCTCCGCTTGCTCTCGGTGTTTGATACCTTTCTTGCTTGCTTCGCGTCATTCCTACGACCAAACGCGTCAGGTTCAGGCCAATAACCTTTAGTCAAAACAAAGATCGCGTCTTTCGCTTCCTCAGCAACTGACCATCCTAATGCAGCCACCGCGTGGTCGCTACGCGAGAGCTTGCAAAGTTTCGGCAGCGCTTGCTTGAGGCCAAAACAATTTACGCCAAATACGCCCCAGAACCGAACTTCCGCCTCAGCATCATCCAGGCAATCGAGAAGCACCTCCGTCGTCGCGCGTCGACTGCGACGCCGCCGATCAATATAATTGCCGTGAATCGCGATCCCTTCCACAGCTTGTCCGCGCAAATGAGGATCGTTCGTCCGATCCTTAACCACAGCAAAGAAAATAGCCGGGTCGAGCCCAAACCATTGGTGTGCCAGACCGTGACAGGCCTCGAATCGAGTTTCCGGCAACTGCTCCTGGTCATTG
Source organism: Deltaproteobacteria bacterium (assembly GCA_009692615.1). Classification (NCBI taxonomy): domain Bacteria; kingdom Pseudomonadati; phylum Myxococcota; class Myxococcia; species Deltaproteobacteria bacterium. Next base: position 40,684 of record SHYW01000031.1, read on the forward strand.
AGAACGCGAACAAGCCCCTTGAAAGCTCGCTGACCACCTAGAGTTGCCAAGGCATTGCGAATATCGAACCGAGAACCTCTATCTGTCTGAACCTGCTGGAGCATTTCTAGCAATGTCGGCACCACTGCTCGCTTGCCAGTCAGTCCCAAGATCTCAAATGCCGTTCGCAGTTTTTCTTTTGGGAGAAAATCGAGACGCTTCAAAAGTGTCGCGTAGTTCTTGACACCGTCACGCTGTAAAACCAGAAAAGAGCGGGCATTAGTTTCTCGCACCGATGGGTGCGACTTCTTCAGCAGATCCCGGTAGAAAACACAAAGGCGAGTCGTTCCGCGCGTGGCGCTATTTTTTGCAGCCCGAGCATTCATTTTGCCGGTGCTCCGCCCCAAAGTTTTTCCATAAACCCGCTCTTTTCCATCTCATCGACAAACTGACGATCGAACAACGACTGCGGCTTGATGGCCTTCGCGCGGGCGTCGGTGGGCGCGATGTCGTCGAGGATCGCTTGCAGGGTGTCGAGCTTTAATTCCAAGCGCGGCTCCAACGCTTTGATCTCGGCGTTGTAACCGGCTTCGAGAATCTTGCGGTCGTCGACGCGCAAATATTTCGCCAACACTTTGAACGTCGTTTCTTTGTCGGTGTGGAGAATTTTCGCCGCCTCGGCCATGGCACGCAGAAATTGGCCAATCAAGTGTGCGTTGCGCGCGATAATGGAACGGCGCGCGATGAACGAAACCGCGACTTGGGGAATGCGCAGGTCCGGACCGTAGACGACATAATGATAACCTTGCGCGATGGCGCGGGTATCCCACGGCGCGGTCATGGTGCCGGCATCGAGAGTGCCGGAAACCAGCGCGGCGTACATCTCCGGCGCGCCGCCGGTTTGAATGATCGTGTAGTCGCGCCCCGCTTCCATGCCGCGCCGTTTGAACGCTTGTAAGACAAAATAATGGGTCGTGCTGCCGATGCGCGTGACGCCGACTTTCTTGCCGCGCAAATCCTCCAGCCGTTTGATGTCACTCTTGGCGAGGATGCTTTGGGTCAAATAATTTTTTACGCCGGCGATAAAAACCAAATCGGTATTGCCCTGCACCGCGGCGCGCACCGTACCCAACCCACCGTCGACCAAGATCTGCGCTTCGCCGCTCAACATCGCCGCCGTCGCCAGCGGCGACGAACCGATATAGACCAAGGGAAATTCCAAATTGTACTTGCGAAAAATGCCGGCCTCCTCGGCAATCCACGGCATCGACTGCGAGATCACCCGCGCCGATTGCACGCCGACGAGGCGGTCCGCTGACCAACTCACCGTCACACCAACGGTCAGAACCATCAGCAAACAAAAAATCGGGGACGTTTTCGTTTTCACGAAGACTCCTTCCCGACCGTGGTAGACATTGCGCGCAATCGCCGCTCCGACGCATCAACTTTAGGCCAGCGACCGTTATGTGTCTGGCAATAAACCGCATCTTTAGCCTCTTCCGCCACGGACCATCCAAAGGGGCCGTCGGCGTGATCCATGCGAGCAAGTTGGCGGAGCTTCGGCAGCGCTTGTTTCGCCTTGGCCCCAGCCAAAGCGAAGATCGCCCAAAACCGCACTTCGGCAAATTGATCATCAAGGCAAGGAAAGAGTAAGTCCACTGCTTTACGGCTCTCACTTCTTGCAGCGCCCGGCGCGCGAAGGCCGATACGACCACCGACACTCTCGATCGCATATCCGCGCAGACTCGCGTTTTCTCCAGGGTTGCTGACGATCGGATAAAAGATTGATGCTCGGACTTTGCCTCGCCAATGATGTCCGAGCCCATGACAAGCTGCAACGCGAACGTTCAAAGGCTGCGTTTGATCATTAAGCGAACGCACGAGCTCGCGGCGAGCATGTTTGCCGCCAAGAATCGCTAACGCTTCGATGGCGTAGACTGCCGCCTTCGGTCGTATCCGGCGGATCACCAATATCTTTGAGACATCACTTCGCTTACCAGCCCGGCCGAGAACCCAGAGCGCTGTAGAAAGTTCGCGCTCAGGAAGGGTTTCAAGGAGTTTCTTGAGTGAAGTACGATTCCTTATGCCACGACGCTCAAGCTTTTTGAGGTCACGCTCAATGCTTTCACGAACGGAATCGCCCATTTGATCCGCGATCCGCTTTAGAAACGGACAAAGTTCCTGGTTTCGCGAACGCGAAATGGCGACAGGCCGCGGCAATTTCATTTAGCTCACTTCCTAAAATCTAAAAAGAGATCGGATGCCGCGCACTCGATCTAACTTCCCTTCCAACTCACGTGCCGTCAATTGATACTTGAACGCCTTGCGCCCGTCGATAAACAACACCGGCACTTCGTTGCCGTATTTCGCCTTTAGCTCGTCATCGTTATCGACATCGATCTCGACTAAGTCGAGCGCAGTCTTCGCCGCGACTTGATGAATGATCGATTTCATCTCGTCGCACAGGCAACAGTCTTGGCGCGAATATAAAGTCAGCTTGGGCCTCATTTTGCTGCCGGCGCTTTGGCGGGCTCTTTTGATTCTTCTTTTTTCTCGCCATCGCCCAAGGTGAGGACGTTTTTCGGAATGCCGAGCACGCCCCAAAATATTTCCGACAAAGTTCCCAGCGGCGCCGGCGTGATGGTCGGATCTTCGATGCGTCCTTTGACGTTGAAGCTGCCGACTAAAAAAGAATTGAGGATCGCCGCCACGCCGCGGCCGAGGATCGGCACGGTGTTGAACGCCGATTCGATGCCGGGGAACGGCCGCACGGCGATGAGCAGATCGATTTCGTCGTTGGGTACGTCGATCTTGCCGGCGCCGGTCATGCGCAGGTCGCTGCTATCGACGATCAAGTTTTCCGTCTCGTAGACACCCTTGACGACTTTGAAGTCCGCCGTGATGGCGCGAAAGCGAATGCCTTGCTTGGCCAGGTCGGGCATCTGAAAGGTAAACCAGCGCGACAGATCGAGCAGGTTGAGAATCTGCACCACCATGCGCATGCGGTTGATGACGCCATCTTCGATGCGCAGCGTGAACGCGCCGTTCAAGTTCTGCCGGCGCTCGACGTCGTTCTTGCCGACGGTTTCCAGTTTCCCGGTGAGATTCACTTGTCCGGTCATCTCGGTGTTGGCGACGTTGAACCATTTGAGAAACGACTGCACCGGCACGGCTTGAATTTTCGGCTCGGTGACGATGCCGAGGCTGTCTCGCCGGTCGACAATCGTCGTCGCGCCGAGGATCGTGCCGCCGGCCGAGCGCGCCGTCAGATTGGCCAGACGCCAGACGCGCCGGTCGATGGTCGCGTCGATTTTCAGATCGCTGAATTCGAAATTTTTAATCCGCCCACGGCCGATGGTAAATTTTCCCTCGGCCTGCAAGCTGTTGTAAAACTCGCCAACCTCCGGATCGATTTGCGCGATCAGCTGGGTCACGTCCAGATTCGGCGCAGTAAAATCGAAAAGCAGCTGCGGTTTTTCGCGGTAGCGCCAACGGCCGCTGGCGGCGGCGGGAAAGCCGGCGACTTGTCCTTTTAAATTCTGAAAGTCGATGCCATTGTCGTCGATGATGACCTTGCCGTTGAGTTCGCGCAGCGGCTGCAACAACGGATGCACCAAGATTTGCAGGTTGGCGAGGTCCAAGGCGCCGGTGAACTTGCGCCGCTCTTTGCTGTTGAACGCACCGGCGTAGCGCACCGCGCCGCGGATGATGCCGGAATCTTGTGGCGTGCCGGTATCGAGCAGCAAGCTGGTGACGACGCCGGCTTTGATCCCGGTCGTATTGATCGCCAAGTCGAAACTGCCGTCGGCGCCGTCGTAATCTAGCAGCGTCAGTTGGATCTGGATCGGCGCGCCGCTCAACTGCGCGCGCAGCTGCTCGCTCTTGATTTCTTTCGGCGTGAACAGCAGCTCGCCTTTGATCTCACTGAAAGAGTGATCGCCGTAGCGCAGCTTAACATTATCCAATGCCGCCCTGCCGTTGATCTCCACTGGCCCGTTAGCCTCACGCTTAAGCTCGAAGTCGATTTTGCTGCGGCCGAGCAACTCTTGCAGCGACTGTGCAAGCTTGACCGACTGGGCCGAGAACTGCCCCGATATCAGCTGCTCGCGCAGTTCGGCGAGATTGAAATCGCCGTGCAATTGCAGCGCCAAAGCGCCGCCGCCAGCCGGGGCGAGATCGTAACGTCCGTTCAATTGCTGAATCTGCGAATCGCCGTAGACGGCTTTGAAGTTTTGCAGCGTCGCCACGCCTTGATTGAAACCCAGATGGCCATCCGCGCCGCGCAGCGGCAGCATGCCGTCAACTCCCAAGCTGCCGGCGCCGTCGCGCAACTCGCCGTCGAACCAGACCTGCTTGCCGAAGCCGGTTTGAGAAACGCGCCGCAAGCCGGCAATCGTGGCATCGACGCCGGCTTTTTTGATTTCCAAGCGGCCGGCCTGGATTGAAGCAAGCGCTTTCTCCAAACGCGGCGAATCGATTAACTTAACCGGCAGATATTTGCGCAGCGCCAATAACGGCGCACTCGGCGCAATCAAGTTCAAACGCAAATGGGGATCGTTGCCGTCGAGGCCGTCGATGTCGCCCTGAAGTGAAAACTTGACCTCGCCGGCGCGAAATTCGCCGCGCGATAAATTTAACCGGTGGGGGCTCCACTCGGCTGTCAGAGTCGCCTTGCCGGCGCCGACGGCGAGAGGCGCGGTAAAGATTTCCGGGGCATCAATAGTGAGCGCTTTGAAATCGACATCGCCGCTCACCAGCCACGGCTTTTCCGCCGCGCCTTCGACATGCAGACGCGGGCTAATCTGGCCTGTCAGCGATTTTAGCGACGCCGCGCCGGCGTATTTTTGCACCAGCGCGCCGGGCAACTCGCCAAGCTCGATATCGCCGCTCCAGCGCGCCCGCTGAAATTCAAGCGCGTCTTTGGGAAACAGCAAACGACCGGCGCTTTTTAAGTTCATCGTCGCGCCGTCTTTAACCAACGAACCCTTGAGGTCGAAGCTCAACGCCGCGCCGACGCTCTCCGCCTGCCCCAGTTTGAACCAGCTCGCCATGACATCGCGCAATCTCTGGCCACGGACCCACTCGACGTCAATGATAGCTTTGGCTAAATGCCAATCGCCGAGCATGCCTTGGGACCAGCAGTCGGTGAAATCGATGGCGCCGTCTTGAACCTTGAGCGCCTGCAAGTCCAATTTGAACTCGCCGCCCTGCTGTTTGAGAAACGGCAGATTGCGCAGACGATCGAGCAACGGAATGCTTCCATCCGCTTCACGGATGAACGTAGCAGACGGTTTGCGCAGATGAATTTCATAAAACACCACTTGCCGGCTGAGCAGCGGCAAGAGCGCCACCCTTGCGGTCAATCTTTCGGCACGGATCGCCGGCGCCGCCGCGCCGGGCTCCGACAACGCCAAGTCGGAAAAACCGACGCCGGTAATCCAACCGATTTCCAAATCGGCGTCGCCGAGGGCGACTTTAAGCTCGGTTTGCTTTTCGACTTCGTCGATCAAAAAGCGGCGAAACTCGCCGGTGCGCACGAGATGATAAAACGCCAGAGCGCAAACGATGAAAAAAAGAATGAAAGTAACGCCGATGAAACCGCAGACTTTGAACGCTTTGCGCATGAGAGATAGATGATCGCTAAATGGTTTTGGGATGGTTCGCTAACTTTGCCGCATGCTAATGGAACTGCTCTACTCTGGCAAGAGAATTGTCGCGTGGTGTTGTAGCAAAGTGATTATGTCAGGGGTTAACGGCAACGTAATTATGTCAGGGTGGAAGGATGACAACCCTGACAATGAAAGACGAGAAACGACTAGACGTAATTCAACAAGTATATCGCAGCGAGATCACCGTGGTTGAGGCCGCAC
>SHYW01000032.1 GCA_009692615.1 Deltaproteobacteria bacterium
GCCAACCGAAGGAGAACCCAACACCAAAATCTAAATCGACGTGCCAGCTCAACAATAAACCCCAGGGGCTTCAAAGCCCTTTTCTCTTAACCTGACTGGTACACTATTGCGCCGCTATCTGGCACATTTTCTCTCCGCCATTGACATGTTGCGGTTCACCAACGCCAGCCGAGCATCGGCCTACCGCCCGACGAAGCTGAGATCGTCGATTACGTACGCACCGTCCTGCACAAACATCGCGTCGCCGAGCCGCAGTTCCAATCCCTACTCAAGCGCCTGGGCGTCGCCGGCATGGTCGAACTCACCGCCACCATCGGCTACTATGCAATGATCTCGTGCACGCTTAACGCCTTGAGCTGACATCGTCGCCCAATCCCAAGGACTACCCGATTTGAGCCCTCACGGGCATAGAGAATGTTCGCCGATTCTTTTCACCACGAAGTGTCGATGAGCATTCGCTCGTCTACAGAGTATGAAAATCAACGATCTCTCAGCATGGCTCGCTACTTGACTCGTCATACCGGCGCAGGCCGGCATCCAGGGGGGCGGAACGGATGGATACCGGCCTGCGCCGGTATGACGGAATCCTTATGTCAATTCATCGGGTAGATCATCCAAGGGTGACTATTTTCGAGGGAGACATAAAGCGCACGAAGTGCGGAGTTTAGAATATCCGAAACCTTCGTGTCCTTCGAGACTTCGTGGTGAGTACCTCTTATTGTGAACTCTGCAATGCCACAAAAACGACGAGCCAACCTGTCGCCGGCTCGTCATGCAATTGCCGCATGGGCCCAAGCTCTTGATATTTTTGTCGGTTAGATTAGCATCTCGGTTTGTGCTTTTAGCTGGGAGATTCTACTAAATGCAATCAAGCGAAGGACATCATCATCTATCCGCTGGAAACGTCATTTCGTTCGAAAAACTTTCATTGCTCTTTGGCGGTACCGACGACACTGGAGTGGTCCGCGGTAGTGAAATGGTCGGCGACCGATACCGCGACCTGTTGCAGGAAATTGCCGCCATCACCGAATATCAATGGCGCTCCGGATCGACTCGGGGCCTGGTCAAAGGTTTCATGCTCAGCGGTCCTCCCGGCACGGGCAAGACCACCCTGGCCAAACGGCTGGCCTATGAACTCGGTCGCAGGTTTGAGACCGAGGACGAGCCGCCAGTCGCTTTAGCGTTTATCGATGGCGGTGAGATTTCGCGCTCCCGGTACGGTGAGAGCGAGGAAAGAATTCGCGATATTTTTCTCCATGCAAGATCGGGATTCACGGCGCAGGGGCAGCGCTCCGTGCTGCTGTTCGATGACGTCGAATCCATTTTCATGGCGCGCGGCAGTCAACACGCCAAAGAGTGGCACTTTTCTCAGGACAGCGTTTTCTTTCATTCCATAGACGATCTCGATACCTCCCGCGCCACGATCATCTTGACCAGCAACCGCCCCGATCTGATCGACGAAGCGATTCGCGATCGCTTCTTGAGTTATGTCGTTGAATATCCGGACCTCGACACGCTCCTCCAGATGGTCCAGCAAATTCCGGCCATTGAGCAATTGTCCGGCGCGCAGCAAGCCACGTTAAAAAACGATCTGATTGCCGCGGTAAAGAATGGCACCGTCCGCAGCATGCGCGACGGCCAGCGTTTCGCAATGCGCCACTTCGTGGCGAAGCTACTGAAAAAGGAATCGCTGGCGCAACAGATCGCCGACTAATTATTTCACACACTGACAAAGGAAATCGTTATGGCAAAGAACTTCTATGAACAATGGCTCGAAACGCCCAACAAACTCCAAGACGAACTTGAACTCGGCCGCCTGGTAGCCGCTGACAAAGACATTCCATGGGTTTCAACGCCTCACGATGTCAAAGTGAAACTGATGGTTGCCAACCATCTCGGCTTTGCCACCATGGGCAGCAACGTACTCAAGTCGGAAATTCCGGTTGGCTGGCATACCGGCAAGCATCGGCATGGTGAAGAGTCGATGCACATCCTCGAGGGCGAGGGGTTCAGCGTGATCAATGGCCAGCGTTTTAACTGGCACCAAAGCAGCACGCTGCAGATTCCATTTTGGGCCGAGCATCAACATTTTAATACCGGCAAGGTTCCGGTCTTAATCATTCACGGCATGTGTTTCGATCTCGAGTCCTATCTCCGCGTTGCGCGCATCGAGCAGATCGAGACCTGCGGCCCCAATGAGCCCTCGATGATCGCTGCCGTGCCTGAGGAGACGTCACAATATTACCCCGATGGCACCCGTGCGATTATCCATCTTGAGCAAGCGCCGACCAACAAAGAAAAGTTGCCTGACGGAGAGAGTTACAATCCGCAGGGGGCGATCGCCGCGACAAAAAACCAGCACGACTTTTCCAACTATCTCATTGTGCCTAAAAATGGCTTCCGTGCCGTCAGCGTCGCGATTACCAATCGCTGGATTGAGCCGGCCTTCCATGAGAGCGGCAGGCACAAGCATCTTGAAGCTGTGGTTTATGCCATTGAGGGGCAGGGGTACACCGATATGCAGGGCAAGCGCATTCCTTGGCAAGCTGGCGACGTTCTCTATGTGCCGCCGGCTATGTGGGAACACCAGCACATTAACGAAAATCCAAATCCGATTACCCAGCTTCGTATCGGCTTCAATATCCGCCAGTGGATCACCTCAATCTGGCCCCAAGGTTTTACCAGCACGCGCATCTATAACGATGAAGGCGACCCAATAGAAGCAGGCCGGATCACGCGTAGACGCGAGCGCTCCTACTAATTAAACCTGGCCATTTCGGCTGCGGGGACTTGACCCCGCAGCCGAAAATATCGTGCTCAGATCTCGCCGCAGATTTTTCGCGGCCACCGTTAGGCTGATCCCGCCTATCTCACGCTCCACATAGTTCGGCTCCGCTCTTAGTTAACTCTCCACTCGTCCTCGGGCTCTACAAGTAATTCTCTGGCTGATCGAGCGACTTGCCGTCGCCGACCAAAGTTGTTACCCCGGAGTTGCATGAAAAAGCTTCTTGGCGTGATCGGTTTGGTCACCGCTGTCCTTAGCGGCGCGCTCGCGATCGGGGTTCTGCGCTCTGTGTCGCGTCAGGTCGACGTCGCCCCCGCAGCGCCGATTCAAATCGACGTCGACGCCGCTGCACAACGACTTAGCCGCGCGATTCGCCATCGGACGGTCGCGCCGGTCGACTCGGCATCACAGGCTGAGTTCGAACGCTTTCATGCTTTTCTTACCGAGTCATTTCCCGAGTTGCATGAGCGCTTAGCGAGAGAAACCGTCAATCAGCACAGCCTGCTTTACACTTGGCAAGGCCGCGAGCCGAAGCTCAAACCGATCTTATTGATGGCGCATATGGATGTCGTGCCGATCGATTCAGCCAGCGAGAACTTCTGGACCCACGCGCCGTTCTCAGGGCAAATCGCCGGCGGTTACATCTGGGGCCGCGGCGCCATGGATGACAAGGCGAGCGTGATGGCGGTCCTTGAAGCGGTCGAGCATTTGCTGAGCGAAGGATTCCAACCAGCGCGCACCATTTATCTGGCCTTCGGTCACGACGAAGAAATCGGCGGCAGCCAAGGCGCGGCCAGAATTGCCCAACTGTTGGCATCTCGGAAAGTCGAATTGGAATTCGTCCTAGACGAAGGGATGAATATCTTGAGCGGTATCGTTCCCGGTATCGCCGCGCCAGTGGCGCTCATCGGCATTGCCGAGAAAGGCTACTTGAGCATTCAACTCAGCACCCAAAGTGACGGCGGTCATAGTTCGATCCCGCCCAATGTCACCGCCATCAGCGCCGTCAGTAAAGCCTTGCAGCGACTCGAAGCCAAACCATTTCCCGCCTCACTGCACGGGCCGAGCCGCGCCATGTTTGAATTCCTCGGACCGGAAATGGCCTGGAGCAAAAAAATCGCCCTGGCCAATCTCTGGCTGCTCGAACCCTGGGTGCGAAAACAAATGGCCAAATCGCCACTCACCAACGCCCTCCTGCGCACCACCGTAGCACCAACAGTCTTCAACGCCGGCGTCAAGGAAAACGTCCTGCCGAGCCAGGCCAGCGCGGTAGTCAACTTGCGGCTGATTCCTGGCAATAATACCACGAATGCGATCGAGCATGTGCGCAAGGCGATTAAGAATCCGAAAATCGAGATCAAACTGCTCGGCGTTCGCATGGAGCCTTCCGCAGTATCGGATATCGAAAGCCCAAGCTTCCAGCTGATCCAGCGAACCATCGGCGAAACCGCGCCACAAACCATCGTCGCGCCGTCGCTGCTGGTCGCCGCCACCGACTCGCGCCACTACGCCGGGCTTACGAAGAATATTTTTCGATTCTTGCCAATAACGCTCAAGGCCGAGGACACCAAGAGATATCACGGTATCGATGAACGGGTTTCGGTTGCCGATTACTTGCGCTGCATCAATTTCTACGCACAGTTGATCAAGAACTCCGCGACGCAATAAAATTCAACGAATGCGTTCCCACTCCGCTTCGTAGGCCTTCGCCAACTCCGGACAATCCAAAACCAGCAGGTTCTCCCAATTGTTTTCCGACTTGAGCGTCCAGTTATACGAACCCGTCAGGACGCGCTTGCCGTCGATAATCGCGAACTTGTTGTGATTCCGGCCGTTGGGCGCCACGGTTTGCACTTCCACCCCGCCGGCTTTGAGCTTGTCGATCAAGGCAAGGATTTTCTTGCTCGCGCTGCGCGCCGTATCGACTTTCACGCGCACGGCGACTTTTTTCATCACCAGAGCGAGCAACTCATCACCGAGCTCGCCGTTATCGAAACCGTACAGCGCCAAAGTCAAACGCTCCTTAGTGTCGCGAATCGCGTCGGTCACTGCTTTGCCAACGCTCCCCTGACTGGAAAATTTCGACGCCACGCGGCAATCCACTAATTCCGCAGCGGCACCGAGTCGTGGCCAAAGAAGCATCGAAATAACAAAATACCAAGTAAAAGATTTCATTGGCGCCTCTTTTTCTAACGACTATACAGCGCCTTGATAAAGCCGTTGTCGTCCAGCTCTTTGATATACCTGTTGTCCATGAAGTCCGACGCTTTGACGTTGGGTGTTTGCGGGTTGCGCTGGCGGATAAAGTCGATGACCGCTTGCAATCCTTTGTCGCTGACGTAGGGAGCCCGCGGAATGATCCGGCCGACGAAATAATCGTAGCTGCCGTTGAGCACGTCGCGGTCGTCAGTGCGCATATATTTAGAAAGAATTTTTAACGTCGGCTCGCGATTGCTTTTCGCGTAGTGAATGCCGGCGACGAAGCCCTTGACATATTTCATTACTAAATCTGAATTGTCGCGCATCAGCGTCCGCGTGGTAATCAATCCCGCCGCTTCGTACGGAATATTCGCCTGGCCCAAATCCAGGATCGAGTGAAAGCCCATCTTCTGACCGGCGACGTAGCCGGACACGGTTACGACGGTCGCATCGACTACGCCCTGGAGCATCGCCCCCAACCGTTCAGTATCGGTGCCGAGACTAATGAAGCTCACTTCCTTCTCGCCGAGTCCAAGCCGCTGCACGGCGACGCGCGCGCCGAGATCGGAGTCCGTTCCCGGCCGGCTGATGGCGATCTTCTTGCCTTTGAGGTCGTTGGCGTTTTTGATTTCCTTTTTAACGAGTAGATAGAACAGCAAACCCGGCGCCGCCGTGGCAATAAGAACGGTATCAACGCCGCCCAGCTTAGCGAGCACCGACGAGCTCGCGCCGAAGGAACCGAAGTGCGCGTCTTTAGTCGCCAAGGCGTTGATCGCAATCGTGCTGCCACGGAAAAATACGATATCGACATCCAAGCCATATTGCTTGTACAACCCCGCGTCGCGCGCCACCCAGAACGGCGTCAGATTCGCTCCGGTCGAACCATAGGCCAACACCGCGCGCTCAAGCTTCTGCGAATACGCGGGTGCGGCGATCAACGTCAGGCTAATTAGCGTGCTGAAAAAAAAACATTGGACAAACTCCCCAAACTCAGCGCATCTGACACACGACATCGACCAACGCCGGCTTGCCTGACTTCACGATATTCACAGCTTCGCGCAAAGTTTTAATCAAATCCTTCGGCTCCGTGATCGGCCCGGCGCCCCAGCAGCCGTAGGTGCGCGCCATGGCGCCGAAGTCGACGTTGGGATCCTCGATGCGGATACCGATGGTTTTATTTTCCACCGGCCGGTTGCGCACGACGGCGATCCGTTCTTGATGCTCTTCGTCGTTAAAATAGGAACGATTGCTACACACGATGCTGAGCAGGGGAATCTGATGGTGCACGGCGGTCCAGATGGAACTGACGGTGAATAACAGATCGCCGTCGGGCTGAATGTTGACGCAAAATTTGCCCGAGCCTTTATGCGCTAAGGCCGCGCCCAGCGATGCCGGCATGCCGTAGCCCAAGCCGCCGCCTTTATATTTGCCGAGAATCTGATTGAACTTGGTCGCCGGCAAATAAAGATTCTCCTTGCCCTGGGAACTGCCGTTGGTGAGCACCCAGTCTTCGCCTTTGAGCGCCTCGGTAATTTCCGCGTAGATGCGCGTCATCGACACCGGCTTGTCGTCCCATTTCGATTGCAATTCTTTTTCCAACGCGGCCTTTTTCTCCTCGTTAATCTTGCCCCATTCGGCGTGCCGCGTGGCGATGTCGTCTTTTAAATCGGCGAGTTTGTTCTCCGCCTTGAGCCGCCGCACCAGCTCCGGCAGAAAAACCGCTGTGTCGGCGAGAATCATCAGATCGGCTTGGCGCAGTTTGTTGAAATCGGTCGCCCAAGCGCGCACCAGCAGATCGTCCAGCGCAACGTTGATCACTTTGGCATTGGCCGCCAACAGCGGCGTGGCGCGCCGGTTGCCGCGCTCTTGCGCCCGCCGCACGGTGGCGCCTTCGAGATCGGGAACATCGAGCGCCAAGATCAAATCGGCGCGCGGAATCACTTTGTCAGCCTGTCCGGTCAGATTGAGCGGATGCTGCACGGGAAAATTAAAGCGGCCCAACTGATCGAGCACCGGCGCCGCCAACAGCTCGGCCAATTCGCCGAGCGCATTGAAGCCAGCCTCGCGCCGCCCGACCCAATCGGCGACGATCACCAGCCGCTTGGCCGCTAAAATCATCTGAATAGTTTTTTCAAAACCTTCTTCAGGCGCCTGTAGTGGCAACGGCGCGGGATAACGCGAGACATCGAATGGAATATCGCCAGCTAATTTTTTTTCCTGCACGTCGCCGTCGTAGCAAATATAAACCGGCCCCATCGGATCGGTGGTCGCCAAACGGTAAGCGCGGATGAACGAATCCGGCACCGCCTCGACGCTCGCCGGCTGATCGTCCCACTTGCAGAAGTCGCGGACTAAATTGCCTTGCACGTTGGCGGTATGCACCCAGTCGATCCAGGGCCGGCGATTGGCGGAATCCATCGGACCCGTGCCGCCGAGCACGATCACCGGCAACCGGTCCGCCCAGGCATTGTAGATCGCCATCGACGCATGTTGCAGCCCGACGACGTTGTGTACCGCCGCGGCCATCGGCCGGCCCTTGGCGCGCGCATAGCCATGCGCCAAAGCGACGGCGATCTCTTCATGGTTACAGAGAATGATTTCCGGCGCGTGATTGCCGCCGTAATTGACCAGCGAGTCGTGCAAGCCGCGAAAGGTCGCGCCGGGATTGATCGCGATATATTCGAACTCGAACGCCTTCAGGAGATCGACGACAACATCCGATCCCCACTCGGCCCGAGGTTTTTCGATTTTTCTGTGTGGTGCCATGGCGACTTCCTTTCGAGCGAGATGTTCGAAAAACGAGCAGGTACGGATTCACCACGAAGGACACGAAGAGCATGAAGTTCGGAAATTAGATTTTCCGAAACCTTCGTGTCCCTAGTGGTGAAAATATCCTCCCAGTAAACTTAATACGCCTCATTTTTTTGGAATCTCCATCCCCCTCTGTACCGCCGGCCGCTCGGAAATCTGGTCGAACCAGCGCTTGACGTTGGCAAACTCTTCGAGCTTGACGTTGTGGCCATCATGGCGGCCGACCCAGGGATAGGTCGCGATATCGGCGATGGAGTAGGCGCCGGTGAGATATTCGCTTTCACCCAGTTGTTTATCGAGCACCCTGTAGAGCCGCACCGCTTCTTTGTAGAAGCGCTCAATGGCCGCGGGATTTTTGTCTTCGAGACGATAAAAATAATTCGCCTGGCCTAACATCGGTCCGACGCCGCCCATTTGAAACATCAGCCATTGAATCACCGTGTAGCGCTGGGCCAAATCCGCCGGCCAAAGCTTGCCCGCCTTTTCGGCGAGATACATAAGAATCGCGCCGGACTCGAAAAGTTTGAAGGGCTTGCCGTCCGGCCCATCGCTGTCGATGATCGCGGGAATCTTATTGTTCGGATTGATCGCCAGATATTCCGGCTTGAGCTGATCGCCCTGACCGATATTGATCGCATGCACTTCGTAGGGCATGGCGATTTCTTCGAGCATGATGGAAACCTTTTTGCCGTTAGGCGTTCCCCAAGTATAAAGTTGAATCATTGGCTAGTTCCTTTCAGATTGAGCTTTGACGGCTTGGCCCGCCGCCCACACGATAAACACGGAGACCACCAAACAGGCAAGGGAAAACCAAAACGGAATCGCATAACTGTGCGTGACGTCGAAAAGATAGCCGCCGAGCCAGGCGCCGATGGCGCCGCCTAGACCGATGCTAAAAGTAAAATAACCGAAGATCGCGCCGAAATGTTTACCGTGAAAAATATCGGCGGAGATCGCCGACAGGACCAAGGCGCGCGAGCCTTGGCCCAAGCCGTAACAAACCGCATAGGTGTAAAGCAGCCACGGCATCGACGTGTCATGGATCGACAACAGCGCGACAATTCCGAAGGCGGAGATGATCTGCACCCAGGTAAAAACCATCTGGCGATTCATCACGTCGGCGAGATAGCCGAACAAGATGCGCCCGCCGATGCTGATCACGCCCATCAGACCGAACATCGACGCGGCGAACACATTGGCATAGCCGACGTCGACGGTGTGGGCGATCTGATGCGTGACGATGATTTGATTGCCCAAGCTCGCCAGCGTGCGCGCGATGAACAGCAGCCAAAACGCGCGATTGCTAAGCGCGCGTTTCACCGTCCAGTCGCTGTCCGAAGTTTTTTCTGACTCCTGGTTCGTCTCCTTCGCTTGCGGTCCGCCGGCTTGATTATCGCGCGGTAAAAAATACAGCACCGGCGGAATGACTAACAAACTCGTGATCGCCGCCAAACCGATGTAGGCGGGCGACCAACCCCATTTGTCGATCATCAACTGCGCCACGGGGACAAGCATGACGATGCCGACACCGCCGCCGGCCCAGGCGATGCCGAGCGCCGTGCCTTTGCGTTCGGGAAAATTGCGCGTGATGATCGCGACGTGGGGCACCATGCCGATCAGTGCGATGCCCGCCGCGCTGACGATGCCGATCCAAAAGTAAAACTGCCAAATCGACGAGATCGTCGACGCGAAACCGAGGCCGATAAACAGCACCAAGCCGCCGAGCGTCAACGTCTTGCGCCCGCCGATACGATCGATCAATCCGCCGGCCCAAGGTAAACAGGCGCCTTCGAAAATGATCGCCAGGGAGATCGCACCCGCAGTGGTCGCCCGCGACCAACCGAAGGCATCGAGCATGGCGACGAAAAACACGCCGAAGGTGCCGTGCAGTCCGCGCCCGACGGCGATGTGGAGAAACGCCAAAGCGACTAAGCCATAGCGTTTGAGCGCCGCGGCGCGACTGTCGATCGAATCAGACATAAGAATAAACGAAAGCCATAACCCGCGCGGATGGAAAAGTCGAATCGATGGCGTAACTATTTCAACAGCAACGGGGCGGCGGCCACGGCCATCTTAGCGTTGTTGTGATCGGCGCCAGCTACGGTGGCGATTTCCCATTGGAATGGCGCATTCAATTGGCTCGCGGCGAGCCGCGCCGCGCGAAAAAAATTCTCGCCGCGCGCCAAACGATGGGCTCCTTGGCGCATCGCTCCAGCGCTGCGATTGAGCTGAGGATGTTTGGGATCGACATCCTTATCGCCCAGCAAGATTAAAAGTTTTTTGCCAAGTGCTGCGGTTAAATCAGTCGCATCGAGGCCGCTGGCTTTCAGGCCGTAAGGAAATCGAACCTCGAAGTCGGGCATCATGTACCAGCCCGCATTCGCGGCCACGGCAGTTTTCGCCCGCGCTTTGGGATGCGACAGAATGAAACGGTGAACGAACTGGGCTCCCGCCGAGTGGCCGTAAAGCAGATAGTCCGATGCATTCAATCCGGTTAGCTTGATTGCATGGTCGAAAAGTTTTTCCAATGCGGCGGACGCAGCATCCTGTTTTGCCGCCGCGTAACCGCCGCCGCCGGGAAAATTCTCCGCGGCGAACTCGGGCACCAACAGCAGAGCCTTGGCGCGCTCAGCATAAGGTTGCCACTCATTGCGATAGCGCTCGGCATCGCGCTGCACGCCGTGCATGACGAACAGAACCGCCGCATTGGGCGACATCTCCTTAGGCCGGTAGCTCCACACCGTGATCGGCCGAATTTTCACAGCGTCTTGATAGTCGAAGTTGAATCGGTCTTGACCGATCTTTAATGCCGTCTCCTGCGCCATCGCTGGCGCCGCCATATTGAACAAAAGCAACAATGCCGCTAGAGGGTTACGCATGATCCAATTCTCGATTCCGTACGGCTATTTCTTCCTCTGAAACTCGAAGGTCACGTTCACCGTCTCACCGCTTTTGAGTTCAACCTGTTGCGCCGCCGAACCCAGCGTCTCATGCCATACTTCGAGGGAATATTTTCCCGCCGGCACATCGGTGAGCATAAACGTTCCGTCGGCCCGCGAAACATCGAAATAAACGTTGTCGGTGACGACGATCCAGCCGCTCATCCAGCCATGCACGTCGCAGCGGAGCGAGATAATCTCCGGCTTGGCGAACTGTTCTTTGATCTCTTTTAAATATTTCGGCTGGGCGCGATTGAACGGCGCATTGAGCTGACTCTGCGTATGCACGTTATGCAGAATGCCGTCGCTGTTCTTGATCGCCACCGTCGCGCCGGTCGGAACGACCAGCACGTGGGGAACGTATTCGCACTTCGCTTGATCCAACAGTGCGTCTTTGCTCGGTGCCTTACCCTGGCTGAGCCCGGCGATCTGCACCACGGCATTTTTCAGGCCTCCGTCACTGCCGACCTGCACTAACGGATCTTGCTTGGCGTCACCGCAAACTTCTTTATCTTTACCGACGGAGAGTTTGCCCGCGCTGTGCGTACCTTTGAAAATCACCTTGCCAGAGATCGTCCCGGTAGCGGACGGTGGTGGATTGGATTGGGAGCTTTCCGCTGGCGACGCTTTAGCTAGCGCGGATTTCTGCTCCGACTCTTTGGAACAGCCGACGGTAAACAGCATTACCAAACTCAGCAACAGTTTTATTGTTTGTATCATGGTCAAGCTCCGATCGTCGCTAAATTAATGCGTCTGCTCCTTGCGTTCGCCGCGCAGCGCTGAAGAGAGCATAGCCAGCAGCGCCATGGAACCGCCGACGAGAAAACTGAAGTTCATCGCGCGCACGAACATTTCCGGATTGGCCGCCGTCGGCGTCGCGGTCGGGTCGCCGGTGTAATAACGAAACGCCGTGGTCAACAACAGGGTGGCGAGCGACACGCCAAAGGTCGTGCCCAAACCGAACATGACATAAATCGCGCCGGTAGCGACACCGCGATGTTCGTTGGGCACCGAGGTGATCATCGCCGTGTGGTTGGCAGTGAAGAACAACGCGGTCGCCAAGCCCCAGAGCGCGAGAACGCCCACCGCCGCGAGCCAATGGGAGTCCGCACGCAAATACGAACCGAAGAATCCCGCCGCGGCTAAAAATGAAATGCCGATGGTGCCCGGCACCCGCGGCCCCATTTTATCCACTGCCCGACCGACCAGCGGCGACAGCGTCACGGTGAAAATCGGCGCGCTGACGAACAGCAAGCCGATGAACGATGGCTTGAGATGCAATACTTCTTGTAAGTAAAAAGGCATCACGAAGCCGATCATCACTTGAGCGACGCCGACCAGAAGTAATGCCACACTACTCAGCGTGAACATGCGAATACGAAACAGCGACAGATCGAGGATCGGACTGGCCGTGGTGCTTTCACGATAGAGAAAGCCGGCGAAGACAATCACGAAGGCAATCATCAATACGCCGCGTAGCGCCGGCGACAACGATTCCATGATGCGATGATCGACGCAGGCGACCAGCGAAGTGGTCGCGGCGATCAGCAGCAGCGCGCCGAGATAATCGATGGTCCGCTGCGCGCCCGTGACCGGCTGGGGCGGCGGCACGTTGCCTTTCATGCGATTGATCACCGTCAACACCATGCCGCACATGGCGATTGGTATCAGCGCGAAAAACACCGCGCGCCAATGAATATAGTCGATCAGCAAGCCGCCCATGCTCGGGCCGATCAACACGCCGGTGTGAAACGCCGTGGTCATGAAGCCCTGGGCCCTGCCGGTCGACTCTTTAGGCAACGCTTCCATCGCCAGCGCCCGCCCCTGGGACTGCGTCATCGACGCGCCGACGCCTTGGAACATGCGAAACAAAATCAGCTGCGTGACGTTTTGCGACAAGCCGCAGGCGAGCGCCGCCAGCGACGAAACGATCAAACCGAGACCGAAGAGCGTGTGGCGCCCATAAATATCGCCAATACGGCCAAATATTAACGACAAACTGATTTGCGAAATCTGATAGGCGATCACCGCCCAAGAAATGCCGACGATGGTGGTCTGCAGACTATTCGCCATCGTCGGCAGCGACACGGAAAAAATCCGGCTCGACGTGCCGGCGAGAAAATTTCCCAGCGCCGCATTACAGAGCAGCAGCCAATTGATTTGCGCGGTGGTCATGACCAGTAGTTTTCGACGATTTCGATGCAGCCAGCCAAAGCGCTTTCGACATCGGCCGTAGTTGGTTCCAATGCATGGCGCGCTTGAGCAAACGCTTTCAAGCGCTCGGCTTCAGTGATCGTAAGCAAATTTTTCGCCGCGGCGGCAGGCACTAAATCCAACGAACTCTGCGCCGACCATTGCGACAGCTGCAAGCGCGCCTTCAACCAATCCGCTAGCGCTTGATCGCACAACACCAACGCATCCCGCGGCGCCAAACCGCCCACCGACCAGCCATTGAGCGCCCGGCTCAGCATACGAATCGCCCGCCCCTCCGCCGAGTGATGGCCGCACAGCCGTTCTTTCTCGGCAAGGTTGGCGAACGTAGATTGAGCATCGAATGCCATAACAACATGAAACAGCAACTATGTTGTGACATAATTCACCACGAAGTTCACGAAGGACACGAAGGTTTCTGACAATAAGAACTCCGAACTTCGTGCGCTTCGCGCCTTCGTGGTGAAACCAATTTGAGGTTGACAGCACCACGCGGCAATAACTAAGGTGAGGCCAATCAATAAACTTAAATGGAGGACACGACATGGAACCCCTACCCCGCGGCGCGAATTTTCAACGGGCCTTGATGCTTTGGGAAATCGGTCTGCATATCGCCGGCGATTCCACCACGCCTTACTACGGCCCACGCGACATGTGCATCACCGTCGGCAGCGGCTCCAATGAAACGATCAAGCCATGGTTGCGCATGTCGACCGGCTCGCCAATCTTGGCCCACGGCATCTGTCGCGGCGATCTTGAAGTCGCGATGATCAATCCCTCCGGTCTGCTTACCCAAGCCCACCGCGGCACCGGTTTATTTCCCGCGCCACTGCCGGTGCGTATCTTAGCGGTCTATCCATCCCTCGATCATTTCGTCTACGTGGTTCATCCACGCACGGGACTCAAATCGTTGGCCGAGATCAAAGCGAACAAATATCCATTGCGCTTGTCGATCCGCGAAGACGCCACTCACTCCACTCGCGTGCTGGTGGACCAAACCTTGGCCGCCTACGGTATGACCATCAAAGACATCGAGTCGTGGGGCGGCAGTTTGCAATTGAACGGCGGCCCCGGCGACCAGCGCCGGCTCGACGCGCTGCGCGATGAAAGTATCGACGCGATCTTCGACGAAGGCTTGCCGCTGTGGTTTGAAGCGGCGCTGACCGCCGGCATGAAGCCGATCACGCTCGAAGATGCTGCGTTCAAATATCTCGTCGACGATCTCGGCTGGCGCCGCTACACGATCAAACCCGGCCGCTTCAAAGGCTTGGATCGAGATTACAGCTGCATCGACTACAGCGGCTGGCCGCTCTATACCCGCGCCGCGCTCCCCGACGGCGACGCCTACAAAATCTGCGACGCCCTAGCCGCCCGCAAAGAGCAAATGTTTTGGGAAGACTCTTACACCGGCATCGGCCAGTTGGGTGAAAACACCGACGCCACCCCGCGCGACGTACCGCTCCACCCTGGGGCGGAGAAATGGTACCGCGAACATGGCTTTAAAGTTTAACGAAGCAGATTGATTTCACCACAGAGCACAAAGATGTCTAAGAAAAACTTTCTCTGTGTGCTCTGTACTCTCTGCGGTGAAATATCCGACTAACTCCCAGGCAAAATTCCACCGTGTGCCGCCAGACCAACGCCGCCCTAGAACCAACTCAGCGCCCCAACTCCTGGGCGACCTGGCGGGTTAGCGTGAAGTCGGCTAGGTCAGCGGGTTTCGCGGTAACTTTCATTTTGCTTTGCTCGGCGATGCGGTTGAGTTCGATTTGAATTTCGCCGTCGCTCAACCAAAGCGTCGGATTGAGCGTCTCCATGATCGCGTCATAGCAGGATTCGGCGACATCTTTTTCCATTTTGTATTGCGAGATGATGAAGCCCACGGTGTCCGCTCTGCGCGCCTTGGCGAAATCCACCGCTTTAATCACGGCGCGGAGCGCGCGGCGAATTTTTTGCGGCTCCTTGGCCAATTTTTCCGTCGTCGTGACCAGGCCGGTGGTCGGCGCGACGTTGATCACATCGCTAGCCCTAACCAAATCGCGATAACCCTGCCGCTTGGCGAGAATGCTGTAGGGCGGTGTCAGCGCCACCGCGGGCATGCCGCCCTGCTGCAAAGTCAAATAGCCGTTGGCGACGTCGCCGGTGGAAACCAGCTGCACGTCTTTATCGACGCCGGAAGGCTTGAGCGCTTCGAGCACTTGATAGAACTGCGTGCCCCAGTTGCCGCCGACGCCAATCATTTTGCCGCGCAGATCTTCGACTCGCAGTATGTTTTTTTGCGCGACGATCCACAGATCGGCCTTCTTGGTGATGTTGAGCACCATTTTGAGCGGTGCGCCGTTGACCGCCGCGCGCAGCGCCGAACCACCGGCGGTGGTGAAGTCGATGCTGCCAGTCGCCAAGGCGGCAACCCCTGTGTTGGTGCGCATGACGATAATTTCGGCGGTCAAACCCTCGCGCGCAAAGAATCCTTCTTTGGCGGCGAGCTGAACCGGCCAAGATGCTAAACCCGGCGACGATGGCGAGATGCGAACGCGCTCTTGGGCGGCAACGGGATTGAAGTCAACCTGAAATACAATGAGGCCGAATAGCGCGACCAAAAGATTTCGCGCTAACCCTAAACTCAAACCCCGAAACCCGAAACTCCTAAATCCCATACAGCGCCTTGGCATTGTCGTAGAGAATCTTGTCGATGATGCGCGGTTCGACTTCGCCTTTCTCCTTGATCGTGCGCAGCGCGGCGATTTCAGACGAGGTATCGTTGTGGCCGTAGTCCGAACCGATGACGATGTTGTCTTCGCCGGAATATTTCAGCACGTAGGGTAGATCGTCGTCGGTTTGGCAGGCCACGTACACGTGATTGTCGCGGATCAGATTGCGCGCCGCCATGTTGTCGGCGCGGTCGAAGCGCCGGGCGATTTCCACTGCCATGTAGGGCACCCACTGGGCACGCACTTCGATGAAGCCAAATCGGAGATTGGGAAATTTCTTCGGCACGCCGTCGTGTACGATGGCGTGAAACGCCGAGAGCACCGGCGCCTTGAAGCGCATGAAGCCGCTCTCGCCGTCGAACATTTGCACCCAGTCGAAGTTACCTGTGGAGGCATGGACGCAGATCGGCAGCCCGGCGATCTCCGCCGCTTGGTACAGCGGAAAGAAAAAGGGGTGGCTCAGCCGCTTGTCGGCGATCAGGCCGCGCATAAAAATCCCGCAGGCGCCGTGCGCCTTGGCGAAACGCACTTCTTCCACCGCGCTATCGATGTCGATCACCGGCACCACCGCAATCCATTCGAGCCGTCCCTCGCCCTTGGCGCAAATATCGATGAGCCACTGATTGTAACTGCGGCAGATAGCGTTCTCGACCTCCGCCTTGGCCGTCAGCGGTCGCAGGAATAGAGAAGGATACAACACCTGCACGTCGATGTTGAGCTCGTCCATGTGTTTGAGCCGGCCCTTGATATCGCGCATCTCGCAAATTTCCATGGGCAAGTTGCGGTCGAAGTTGACGCCGCGATGAAACACTCGACCGTCGACCAACCAGTTTTGCGGTCGCCCGCCGCCGGGTGAGATGAGAAAGGGTCGGAGCTTTTCGTTCTCGATATGACTCCAGGTTTCTTCGCTTTCGATCACATGGGCGTCGGCATCGATGGTCGGCATGAATCTTCCTCCGTGGAATTGTCCTAGCGCTGATGAGTAATAACGCTAATCGTGGCCGTGGGTCAAATAAACTAATCGTGGTCGTGATCGTGTCGAGACGGATATTTCGGATTTAAGCACGAAAAACACGAAAGGCACGAAATTCGGAAACCCCTTTTCGTGATTTTCGTGGTTTATTTCTTATCCGAGGATCTTCGACCGCAAACCCCGCTGAAGACTTTCGCCTTTGCAGCCGTCCAATAGCAAGCTACAATTGGCAATTGAATGATGAATTGTATTCGTAAAGGAGACTACTAATGAGACTGACCAGGCGTCTAATGGCGTTTCTGTCTTTCGGATTGCTGGCGTTAACCGGCTGCCCGGCCCTCGATATTCCCGGCGGCTTGGGCGGGCTTGGCGGCGCTGGCGTCAACAATGACGTCGTGGGTGAAGTGCAGTTCGTCGATAGCCGTAACCGCACAGTTGAGATCCGCACCGACTCGGGGCAGAAAACCGTACTGCGCTACGATAACAACACTCAAGTCGCTTACCGCCAGAAAAACTACCCGGTGACCAGTTTGGAGCGGGGCGACTACATCGCGGCTCGGGTGCAACAAGAGCGCGACGGCAGTTATTCGGTATCGGCCTTCACCGTGCGCGAAACCGCCCAAGATCGGGGCGCGGGCGCGAGCACAGGAAATCAATTCAATCGCCTTGAGGGGAGGGTTGAAAACGTCGACAGCCGCCGAGGAACTTTTGAACTCCGCGATCAGCGCAACCGCATCGTCGTCGTCAGCGTCGCCTTCAACGCGCCGCGCACGGTCAGCGAGCGTTTCAACCGGCTGCGCAACGGCGACTACCTGCGCATCGACGGACGCGGCACCGGTGCCGACCGTTTCGACCTGGAAAACTTTCTTTGAGTGAAACCGCCGACTTCCCCTTCCGTCATTCCCGCGCACGCGGGAATCCAGGTTTTTCCCCGTAGGGGCGGACCTGCGTGTCCGCCCTCGCCTGGATTCCGCGTTCGCGGGAATGTTTGAATCCCTCGAATTATACTCGAGGGTTGGTCAACGCAGTATCTGCTTAAAAAAGTCGTTGCCCTTATCGTCGACTAAAATAAATGCCGGAAAATCTTCCACCTCGATTTTGTAAACCGCTTCCATGCCGAGCTCGGGATATTCGAGAATTTCTACCTTCTTGATATTTTCCTTGGCCAGGATCGCCGCCGGCCCGCCGATGGAGCCGAGATAAAAGCCGCCGTATTTTTTGCACGCGTCGGTGACCTGCTGGCTGCGATTGCCCTTGGCCAGCGTGATCAGCGCCGCGCCCTGCGATTGGAACAACTCGACATAGGAATCCATCCGCCCCGCCGTGGTCGGGCCGAAAGAACCCGAAGGCAATCCTTCCGGCGTCTTTGCCGGTCCGGCGTAATACACCGGGTGATCCTTCAAATACTGCGGCAGCCCCTCGCCTTTGTCCAAGCGCTCTTTGAGTTTCGCGTGGGCGATGTCGCGGGCGACGATCATCGTGCCGCTAAGCGCAAGTTGCGTGGTCACCGGATTTTTTGTCAGCTGGGCGAGAATTTCTTTCATCGGCCGGTTGAGATCGACCTTAATGACATTGCTCGCGACTTTGCCGCGATACTCTTCGGGAATCAGCCGCCCTGGCTCACGCTCCAACTCTTCGAGCCAGATGCCATCCTTGTTGATCTTGCCTTTGACATTGCGATCCGCCGAGCACGACACGCCCATGCCCACCGGACAAGAAGCGCCATGGCGCGGCAAGCGAATCACGCGCAAGTCTAGCGCGAAATACTTGCCGCCGAACTGCGCGCCGTAGCCGGATTTGTACGCCTGATCGAGCATGCGCTTTTCAGTCTCGGTATCGCGAAAGGCGCGGCCATGAACGTTGCCGCTAGTCGGCAGTTGATCGAGATAACCGGTGGACGCGAGCTTCACCGTCTTCAAGCAAGCCTCCGCCGAGGTGCCGCCGATGACAAAGACCAAATGATAAGGCGGACAGCCGGCGGTGCCCAGAGTCATCATTTTTTCGGTGAGAAATTTCTCTAGGCTCGCCGGATTGAGCAGCGCTTTGGTCTCTTGATAAAGCATCGACTTGTTCGCCGAGCCGCCGCCCTTGGTGACGAATAGAAAGTTATATTCCATGCCGTCGCTGGCCAGCAGATCGATCTGCGCCGGCAAGTTGGTGCCGGTGTCGACTTCCTCATACATGTTGAGCGGCGCGGTCTGCGAATAACGCAGGTTTTCTTCGGTGTAAGTTTTATAAATTCCTTTGGCGATAAACTCTTCGTCCTTGACGCCGGTCCAAACCTGCTGTCCCTTCTTGCCGAACACCGTCGCCGTGCCGGTGTCTTGACAGAAGGGCAATATCCCTTTTGACGATGTGTCGGCGTTGCGCAGCATCGCCAATGCGACATAGCGATCGTTCTGCGACGCGTCAGGATCTTTCAAGATCGCCGCGACCTTTTCCAAGTGCGCCTGACGCAGCAAGAACGAAACATCGCGGATCGCGATGTTGGCCAGATAGGTCAGACCTTCGGGAGCGATTTTGAGAATGTCTTTGCCTTCGAACTGGGATACAGAGACAAATTCCTTCGTCAGCAAGCGATATTTCGTGTCGTCCTTCGCCAACGGCAGCGGATCTTGATAGAAAAATTCAGGGGTCGCCATAAGCTTTTCAACCTCGCAAGTTTTTTGTAATCCTAATGGAAAAACAATCCATTGTCGACGCACCGAAGCCGGCCGTCGTTGTTGACACAGCCGGCCCATGTCATCTAACTTGCCCGACATGAAATTGCTGATGGTCGCTCTTGTTGCCGCTCTCTATGCGATTGCGCCCAATAACCTACAGGCCCAGACGCTTGACCAGCTTGTCGCCGGCGCGAAAAGCGAAGGCAAACTGGTGATCTACGCTTCCGCCGCGGCGCAGCAGCTGCAAATGTATCTCGCTGCCTTCAACAAACGCTATCCGTTTATCAAGACCGAGTACTTTCGCACCGACAAACAAAAACTGATGACCCGCGTGCTGCTCGAAGAACAAGCCAAGCAACGCCTCGCCGACGTCGTCCACACCAGCGTCATAGAAACCCATATACTCAAAAAGCGCGGCGCGCTGAGCCGCTACGTGCCGATGGAGTCGGCAACCTATCCCAGTCAATACAAAGATCCCGACGGCTACTGGACCTCGGTGTACGCCAGCGGCACCTTGCTAGGATTCAACACACGGCAAGTCAAACGTGCGGATGCGCCAAAGAGCTACGAAGACTTGTTAAACCCAAGGTGGAAAAACGCCATGGCCATCGACAACACCAAGATCGAATGGTTCTCCATGCTGCTCAAGCTCAAGGGCCGCGGCTTCATGGAAAAACTCGCGGCGCAGAACGCTCAGGTTATGGCGGGCAACACCAATTTGCTCAACCTGCTCGCCGCCGGCGAGTTCGCGGTCATGGCGGGCGTGTACGAATATTCGGTTGATAACCTCAAAAGCAAAGGCGCGCCGGTGGACTGGATCGGCCTCGAACCGGTGATCACCTACACGGTCGCCGCATCGTTGCCGTCACAGCCAGCCCATCCCTTCGCCGCCAAGCTATTCATCGAATGGCTGCTCACCAAGGAAGGCCAGGAAGTAATCAACCAATACGGCCGCGTGCCGATCCGCGACGACATCGATTCGAAGTACGGTAAACTGTTGAAGCAGCACAAACTGCTAATGACCGACGTCGATCTCAGCCAGCGGGAAGTTGAAGTGAACGAGATGATCCGCAAATTATTCCGATGAATTTACCGTAAGTCTAAGTTGCCCGCGCGATGAGAAAATTCGCTCTCACCACGAAGATCACGAAGGACACGAAGGTTTTCGTAGGGTGCGCTTCGCGCACCGGTCAGTCTCGGAATATCTCTCGCAAAGACGCAAAGGTGCTAAGATCGGAGAAGAGGAAGCGAATTTGTTTGTGGACTGTTATTCTTTTTTTCCGAACTTGGCGTCTTTGCGCCTTGGCGAGAGAAATTTCCGAACCCGAGGGTCTTCGACTTCCGGAAAATTTGCGCGAGCTGCGCAAATTTTCAACTATAGTAGTACGAAGGACACGAAGGTTTCGGATGATTAAAGTTCCGAACTTCGTGCTCTTCGTGTCCTTCGTGGTGAATACACCCTCCGATTCCAGCAGGGACAATTCGCCATCATGATCGAAACCCTCCACACCTACTGCGCCATGTGCACTTCGCGCTGCGGCGTGATCGCCACGGTCGAGGATGGCAAATTGATCAGCGTCAACGCCGACCCCGATCATCCCAACGGCTGCATCTGCGTCAAAGGCAGCGCCGCGCCACAAATCGTCTACGCGCCAGATCGATTGCAATTTCCCATGGTGCGCACCCGCGCCAAAGGCGACCCCAATCCCGGCTGGGTGCGCATCGCTTGGGAGCAAGCCCTCAATCTTGCCCAGTTACGACTAACTGACATCAAAGACAATCACGGCGCCGAAGCCGTGATTTTTTCCCGCGCGACCACGGCGGGCAGCTCCGCCATCGATTTCGACGGCTGGCTGCAACGCTTGGCGAATGCCTTCGGCAGTCCCAATCTTCTAACATCGAATCACATCTGCACCTGGAACCGCCGTGTAGGATCGAAATACACCTACGGCAGCACCATGCCGCTGCCCGACTTCGACAACACGAAGTGCATGCTCATCTGGGGCATCAACCCTCCGGCGACTTCGCCGGCGCAGGCGATGCGAATCAGTCGCGCGCGCAATCGCGGCGCCAAGCTGATCGTCATCGACCCACGAAAAACTACGTTGGCAGCGAAGGCAGATTGCTGGCTCCGCGTCCGGCCGGGAACAGACGGCGAGCTGGCAATGGCGATGATCCATGTGCTGCTCGAAGAAGACCTTTTCGACGCCGACTTCGCACGTACCTGGACCAACGCAACCTGCTTGGTTCGCAGCGACAACGGGCAGATGCTGCCAGGAATGGGTTCTGCCGCACTCTTTGGCAGCGTCACTGTGAAGCTCGCCGACGGGAAATCGCTGGAGTACCGGCCCGTCCTACAATTACTCAAAGAAGCCGCCGCGCCCTACGCGCCGGAATTATCCGAAACCATCACCACGGTGCCAGCCAAAGAAGTCAGAAAAGCGGTGCGGCTGTTCGCCAAAGAGAAACCGTCAAGCTACTGCACCTGGGTCGGCCTCGAACAAGACCACGACGCCATGCAAACCAACCGCGCCGTCTGCATCTTCTACGCTCTCACCGGCCAATACGATCGGCGTGGCAGCAATGTGCTTTTCGCCGCGACGCCAACGAATTCGATCACGGGGCGTGAACTACTGTCCCAAGCGCAGGCGGTGCTGCGCCTAGGCAGTGAAAAACATCCCCTCGGCCCGCCGGTTGATCCCGGAATCGTTCAGGCCGCGGAAGTCTACGACGCGATCCTCACCGGTAAACCGTATCCCGTAAAAGCCGCGGTCTTATTTGGCACCGATCCGCTGTTAGGCCACGGCGGTCCATTGCGCGGCAAAGCCGCCTTCGAAGCCCTCGACTTTTACGTTCACGTCGACACGACGCTCAATCCCAGCGCCAACTTCGCCGACTTGATCTTGCCGGCAACGACCTGCTGGGAGCGCGCAGCACTGCTGCCTTCGTTCGAAATCGCCGAGGACACGGTCAACTGGTGCCAGCTGCGTCCCGCAGTTGCGACACCGATTGCTGAATCGCGCTCTGAAATGGAAATCATCTTCGACCTAGCCAAACGTCTAGGGCTGACTCAACAATTCTTCGACGGCGACATGGACGCCGCGCTCGCTCATCAACTCGCGCCGGCAAGCATTTCGCTTGAACAACTAAAACAGAATCCCCTTGGTGTGAGAGCCAACGTCTCGACTCGTTATCAAAAGTACGCAGCGTTCGATGCGACGAGCGGCAAGCCGCGCGGTTTCGACACGCCGTCGGGTAAGATCGAAATCTACTCGAAACCGTTCGCAGCAGCTGGATACGCGCCTCTGCCACAATTCGCAGCGCAAGCAGAATCGAACGATCGATATCCCCTAACCCTGACTTTTTTCCGCGACATCCATTTCTGCGACCAACAACACCGCAACATTCCAAACTTGCGACGCGGCGTTCCCGAACCGTTCGTCGAGATGCATTCGCGCGTTGCGCAGGCACAGGGAATTACCAACGGCGAATGGATTTCACTTGAAACCAAGAGCGGCAAGGTCAGACTCAAAGCGAAATTCAACGATGCTCTGCACGCAGATGTCGTGACAACGGTCTACGGCTGGTGGCAAGGCTGCGAAGAATTGAATCTCGCCGGCCACGATCCGTTCAGCCCCAACGGCGCCAACGCCAATCTACTGATTGACAACTCCGACGTCGATCCGATCAGCGCGTCGGTGGCCCATCGCGGCCAGCGTTGTCGCGTGAGCAAGTTAGTGCATTGAACAGGATTATTGGTAACCGCGCGCTCCCACCCTCCCCCTTTGGAAAAGGCGGAACGAGGGGGATTTTCCTATTTGTCTCAAGCCATTTTCTATGGTAGAAAACCCTCACTCAAACACAAACAAAGTAGTAAGGATAAAATTTATGGCAAACGGAAAAAGTCCCATCGCCGTCAAGAAGCTCGGCCACGTAGTCTACTCGGTGAGCAACTTGGAACGGAGCATGAAGTTCTGGACCGAGATCATGGGCTTCAAATTTTCCGACAAGAACGAAGGCGGCATGGTGTTTTTCCGCACCGCCACTGACCACCACACCATCGCCTTGATGGAAGCAACCGACAAAAATGAATTGCCCAAGCGCGGCCAGTTGGGCTTCGACCACATGGCGTTCGAAGTCGGCAGCGTCTCGGAGCTGTTCAAGATCCGTGAATTTCTCAAATCAAAAGGCGTGACGATTTTCTACGAAGGCCGGCGCGGCCCCGGCGGCAATCCCGGCGTCGAGTTCTACGATCCGGACGGCTACAAGATCGAAATCTACGCGACCATGGACCAAGTCGGCACGGACGGCAAAAGCCGGCCCGCCAACGAATGGAACCGCGCGACCACGCTTGAAGAAGCGGTAGCCAAGCCGCTGCCCCACGCCGAATATCATTAAGCGCAATCTGTTTGTCTCAATCTTCTATCACGCCGCCGCGGCGCCAAGTCACGGCGGCGTTTATGTTTCCTGAAAGTCGAACATGGACACCGATAACCTGTTAGAAATAATCCAACACCGCCGCAGCGTGCGCGTCTACAAAGCCGGCAAGGTTTCCGTGCAGCAACTGGAAACAATTTTGGAAGCCGCGCGTTGGGCGCCGTCGGGGGCAAACACTCAACCCTGGGAGTTCGTCGTTACCCGCGACCGCAAGAAAATGAAACAGGTGCGCGAAATTTATTCGCAAGAATGGCGCGACCGCAAGCGTGAAGACCCGGTGCACTACAAAGGTTTGAAAAAAGATTACGTCGGCGACGTCAGCGTGCTCGTGCTCGCCTGCGGCGAAGCGCGCAGCAAGCAAGTCTATCTCACGACCCGCCAACCCGCCGACCGCGAGAAACTATTTCAAGCGAGCATCGCCAACTCGGTGCAACAAATGATGCTCGCCGCCGCCAGTATGAATCTAGGCACGGTGTGGGTGTCGGTACGCGAAGAAGTCGAGCCCGAGTTGAGAGAACTGTTCCAAGTGCCGAGTGAGCTAAGACTGCTCTGGGTCATGCCCATCGGCCACGCCAGCAGTTGGCCGAAAGCCAAACCGCGCCGGCCCATCGCGGCTTTCACGCACTACGAAGTCTACGACCGCAAGAAACTGCGCCAAGACTCAGATATCCACGCCTGGCCGAAGAATTGACGCCATCTCGAATGGCCGATCACGACGCCGACTTGAAACTCAGTTAGGGCAACAATCTAACGTGATATAGATTGCCGCGTGTGTCGCCGCAGGCGCCTTTCGTTTGACCGAGGGGGCGAGTCTCGCCGTAAACACATTCCAACGTAGTATCTGCATTCGACACAGTTGAAATGATCCATGGCCGATCGCTGAGAATTTGCAGTTTGTTCAGAGTGGCGCGATCCAAGATTTTTGGTTTGGGCCAATCGGTCGCGCCCGGCTTTATCGTCGTAAAAGTGCCTCTGAGCTGCTGAGTCGCAATATCGTTAACCAATGCTTTGCCGCTGCCACTGCCATCGTCGATAAACTGGGCCTCAAGGGCGTTACTCGATTTGATTTTTGGTCCATCGTACGGAACCAACGAAGCTAGAATTTTGGCCTTGGGCTTTGGCGCTTGAAGCGGGGCGACTGGGGGCTGTACAGACGATACAAAAGTCGAATAGGTAGAACCGCTGGCATTGATCAACGCGTAAACAATAAAAACGCTGCCGCCGGTAACCAGCCATGATATTTTAAAAGTCGTCAGCCACGCTTCGGATTCAATCAGGATGTATAGAATCGCGCCGAAGCCGATCCAAATCCCGATCGCGACCATCAACCCTTGGGAATCAACAACGACCATGACTACCGTTCCATTCAAGTTTTCGGGTGAATAGACTGACCGTATAGAACGCGGAAGCAATAGCTTCTTACTAGAAAGAAGGCGCCAACGTCAAACACCGACCGATCCTGCGCACTAGACAGCGCGACAGCGAAAGTCGCGTTTCACAGGAACTAAAGCGCACTGACTTAGTTACGAGAGACGGTCGCACAAACCGGTATCGGGGCGCAGCACGCTGCGCTCCGACGATTGTTTTGCCTTCTTAGCGGCCAAATCACCGAAGCCTTACGCTTCGGTGATTTCGTATTTCTCGTGGTGCAGTTCTTGGCTGGCTTTGATGATGATGCGGTGGTTGATTTCCCGTTCGAGGTTTTCCAGGCTGTTGTTTTTTTCGTCGTAGAGAAAGTTGGCGATGTCGGGGTGTAAACGCACGACGATGTTCTTGCCGCTGTCAACGATCGGATAGCGCCGCTTGATCGCGCGCAGCACATCGTAGGCGATGGTCGGCGCGGATTTGATCCGGCCTCGTCCTTCGCAATGGGGACAGGAGCGCAGCAGCTGATTTTCCAAACTCTCACGCGTACGCTGGCGGGTCATTTCCACCAGGCCGAGTTCGGAGATCTTTAAAATATTGGTGCGCGCTTTATCATTCTTGAGCGCATCCCTGAGCGCGTCGTAAACTTTTTTTCGGTTGCCGTCTTTCTCCATGTCGATGAAGTCGATGATGATGATGCCGCCGAGATTGCGCAGGCGCAGCTGACGGACCACTTCCTGCACCGCTTCGAGATTGGTTTTGAAGATGGTCTCTTCCTGGCTGCGCTTGCCGACGAAGCGGCCGGTATTCACATCGACAGCGGTGAGCGCCTCGGTGCGCTCGATGATCAGATAACCGCCGGAGCGCAGCCAGACGCGGCGGTCCAACGCCTTGACGACTTTTTCTTCGATCGCCTGTTGCTCGAACAGCGGCTCCTTGTCGTCGTGGAGAACGATTTTCGATTTCAGCCGCGGCATGAAGTGGCTGACGAACTCGACCACGCGGCGATGATCCTTGGGCGAATCGATCACCACCTTATCGGTGTCGGCTGTGAAAAAATCGCGGATCGTGCGCGCGATCAGGTCGAGATCCTGATGGATCAAAGCGGGCGCGCTGGCGCTTTCGGCTTTTTGCTGGATACCGGCCCAAAGTTTGGTGAGAAACAAAAGATCGCGCTGAATCTCGCGCTTGCTCAAACCCTCGCAGGCGGTGCGCAGAATGAAACCGCCACTCTCGGTTCCCAACGATTGCGCGATTTCTTTCAAGCGCTTGCGCTCTTCATCGCTTTCGATGCGCCGGGAAATGCCGATGTGCCGCGTGCCGGGCATGAAAACCATGTAACGGCCGGGCAACGAAATATGGCAGGTCACCCGCGCGCCCTTGGTGCCGAGGGGATCCTTGGCGACTTGCACCAAGAGTTCCTCGCCGCGTGAAAGCTGTTTTTCCAGCGGCAAGCGACGCGACGACTGGGGCTTGGGCGGCGCTTCTTCGAACTCGACATCCTCGCCGCCGAGATGCACTTCATCCGGTTCCGAGAAATCCGAGGCATGGAGAAAGCCGGCTTTTTCCATGCCGATCTCGATGAAGGCGGCCTGCATGCCGGGCAGCACGCGCGCGACTTTGCCTTTGTAAATATTGCCGGCAACGCCCATTTCCTCTTTTCTTTCAATGAGGAATTCGGCGAGAAGACCGTCTTCGACGATGGCGATGCGGCTCTCCTGCGGGGTAGAATTGATGAAAATTTCCTGTTTCATATGGCGCTAAGAATAAAACTAACTCAGTGAACGTTGGAGGGATAATTTGACGCGGATCGCTTAAACCACAGCGACGGTCTCCAAGGGAGCACTAATGCAGCTAGCTAAGCTTATAAAGTAAAAAATCCACGACCGCAAGGGAGCTTTTTCCAATCCGGGCTGCGGCGAATTGACATTGACAGCACTGCCGGATACCTTGAACAGAATATCGACGGATCATATAGGCTTCAACGTTAGCGAGAAAGCTGATTATGAGTTTTGCGGCGAGCGCGCCCACATTCACCGTTCTCAACACCAAGGTACTCATCCTCAATCGTTCCTATTTGCCGATCCATGTCACCTCGGTGCGGCGGGCCTTCGTGCTGCTTTATCAAGGCATCGCCCGCGCCGTTAACGAACAGTACCAAACATTCGATTTCGACAGCTGGAGCGATCTATCGATTTCCACCCATGATGAAACGGTCGGCATGGTCAATCGCGTCATCCGCGTGCCCCGAGTCATTTTACTCGTCACCTACGACCGCGTGCCCAAGCGCCAGGTGCGTTTTAGCCGCTATAATATTTACGCACGCGACAAATGCACCTGCCAATATTGCGGTCAACGTTTGCCACGCCCAGAACTCAACCTCGACCATGTCGTGCCACGCTCTCAGGGTGGGACATCGATCTGGCAAAATGTCGTTTGCTCATGCCACGAGTGCAACCACCGCAAAGGCGGCCGCACGCCGCAGCAAGCGGCCATGCCGCTGATCCGTAAGCCCTTCAAGCCGCAATGGACGCCATTCATGCAGGAGACCTTTAGCATGTCCCGCTACAAGGAATGGATGCCATTTCTCAACACCATTGACGTCTCCTACTGGAACACCGAACTGCTGGAAAGCTAGTCGGCTAGCGCCCGCGGCAAAAAATCAGTCGACCCGGTTTCTGGTTTGCGCATGGCCATCAATCCAGGTGGATTTCTCCGGACAAACGGCGCACGCCATCCATATATTGTGGTGAGTTATCCACAGCCCCCACTGTATCTTGTGATTAATTCTTGACACCCTTCCGCCACTGTGAAATATTGCCGTTAAATTTAGTCCGAAAAAAATCGCTTTAAATAAGCCTCTATTAGATTCACCTATGCGCTTAAAACGCCTTGAAATGATTGGGTTTAAGTCTTTTGCTCAAAAGACCATTGTCGAATTGAATCCTGGCATCACTGCGGTGGTCGGACCGAACGGCTGCGGTAAGTCGAATATCGTCGACGCCCTGCGCTGGGCCATGGGCGAGCAGAGCGCCCGCCATCTGCGCGGCCACCAGATGGAAGACGTCGTCTTCGCCGGCAGCGATAGTCTGCCGCCCACTGGCATGGCCGAAGTATCGATCATCTTCGACAACGAAGATGGCCGGGGACCGGCCGAGTACGCCAACATGAGCGAGATCATGGTCACTCGCCGGCTGTTTCGTTCCGGCGAATCGGAATATGCCATTAACAAAGTCGACTGCCGCTTGAGAGATGTCGTCGAGCTGTTCTTGGGCACCGGCGTTGGCAGCAAGGCCTACTCCATCGTCGAGCAAGGCAAAGTCGATGAGCTGGTCAATTCCAAACCGGAAGAGCGGCGCGCCTTGATCGAAGAAGCCGCCGGCACTAGCAAATATAAGAGCCGTAAGATCGTCGCCGAAAAAAAACTCGAACGCACCCAGCAAAATCTCTTGCGCGTCACCGATATCGTCCGTGAAATCGAGCGGCAAATCCGCTCCATGGAACTGCAAGCGAAAAAGGCCGAGCGCTATCGTGGGCTGCGCAGTGAGCTCAAAGACAAGGAACTCGCCTACTCGGTTTTGCAGCGCGATGCGTTTCAACACGAGATCGCGCAGCAAGAAGGTCAGCTGACCGAGGTCGAGAATCAGTTTGCCGAACACCTCGCCGCGCTGCACCGCAAAGAAGCGGAAAACGAATCGGTACGGCTGGCCTTGATGGAAGCAGACCAGGCCATCGGTTTGCAGCAGGAAGAAGTCTATCGCCGGCGCACCCAGATCCAAACCGACGAGCAGAAATGCGAATTTTACCGCAAAGATTTAGCGCAACTAGAACAGAGCGAAAACGAAACCCGCGCGGCGTTATTGACCCTCGACGATCGCACCAAGACGCTGGCGCAGGAAATCGCCGAACTGACCAAAGCCCAGGAGAGCTTCATTCAACTGTCGCTCTTCGAAGAGACCTTTCTGCGCGATCAAGAAAGCCAGCTCGGCAACCTGCAAGCCGAGATACACGGTCTACAAAGCGAGATCGAGCGTGAAAAGGATGCGCTCATCGATTGCGCCAATCAGATCGCTTATCTGCGCAACGACGCCTTGGCCAAGGAAAAACGCCACAGCGAAATCAGCCACCAATTTGGCCGTTGCGAAACCGACTTTTCCCAAGCTACCGAGGCATTGAGCGCCAGCGAAACTCAGCGCGGCGGCAGTGCCAGCGCCTTGGCGGTCTGCCTCGACGACCTACGGGACCGCACTCTCGATGCCGCGCAAGTCAGCGCCGCGATTCAATCGCTCAGTCAAGCCAAAGACGGCCAGGATAAAAAAATCGCCGCCCTCAAGGCACAGATCCAAGAGAACCATTCACGACTAGTTTCCTTGGAAGACTTGCAGCGCAACTACGAAGGCTATCAAGAAGGCGTGCGCGCGATCATGCTCAAGAAACAGCAGGAGACCGATGACGAAGGCGTCTACGGTCTGGTCGCCGAAGTGATCGAAGCGCCGGAAAGCTACGAAAAAGCGCTCACCGCCGTGCTCGGCGACCGCTTGCAATACGTCATCGTCAAAGGCCAGCAAGAAGGCATCGAAGCGATCGAGTATTTAAAGAATGAAGCCCGTGGCCGGAGCAGTTTCATTCCCCGCGAGATGACCCGCAAGCAGCACAAAGAGTTGCCTTTGGGCGAGGCCGAAGTGGTCGCGCCGCTGCTGGAAATGATTTCGATCAAAGACGGCTACCGCGACGTCGCCGAATATTTGCTCTCCGATGTCATGATCGTGCGCGATTTACAGGCCGGCATCGCGCTGTGGAACCGCAACGGTTATTACAGCACACTGGTCACCCCCGACGGCGAAGTCATCGATCCCATGGGCATCGTCACCGGCGGCAGCGGCGCACCTTTGGAAAGAAGTTTTTTGGCCCAGCGCCGGCGCATGCGCGAACTCAGCAACGTGCTCGGCGAACTGGAAGCGCGCCTGCCCTTCGAAGAGCGCGAATGTGAAACCGTCAAACAACAACTCGAAGAGGCCGAAACGAAGAAAACCTTGCTGGGTAGCGAGATTCACCGCCTCGAACTCGAACGGGTGCGGCTCGAAGCGGAAAACCGCAGCGCCAGCCAGGAATTCGACCGCTTAACCCAGACCGTGCGCGCCTTGAGCCAGGAGCAAAGCGAACTGCGCACGACGATTCAGCTACTCGAAGACGAAATCGCGCGTTGCCAGAGCATGACCGAGAGCCGCGCCGAAGAAAAGTTGCAACGCGAACAGTCGCTCAATCGCCAACAAAGCGAATTCACCACCGTGCGCCAAGCCTTGGAAGCTGCCGAAGCGGCGGTCACCCAATCGCGCATCCGCAACGCCGCCCTGGGTGAAAAGCGCGACAACACCCATGTCAATTTGGCCAATCGGATCAAGCTGCAAGAACAAACCGGCCAGGAGTTTACCGGACGCCAAGAACGTCTCGCCGACTGCCAGCGCCAACGGGGCGAGATCGATGAAGGGTTGGCGCAAACCGAGCGCGCCCTCGAACAGAGCCGCGGTGAACTTAAACTTATCGAAGAACGGCTGCAGAACGATCGTCAGGAGTACCGCGCTATCTCCATGCGCTTGGCCGAGATTGGCGAAGCGATCAAAGAGCTGCGTCCCCAGGGCGAAGCTTGCCAGGAGGAAAAGAATCGCTTGCATCTGGCGCTCAGCGAACAGCGGCTGCATTTGCAGCATCTGGCCGACAATTTGCGCGAGAAGTACGACAGCGACCTGACGACGTTACGCGTTGAGTTCGGCGAAGAAGTTCCGGTGAAAGCCGATTTGCAAAGCGAGATCGACGATCTGCGCGGTCGCCTGGAACGCATGGGCGAAGTCAACTTGGCGGCCATCGGCGAGTACGAAGAGCTGACCACCCGCTTCCAGTTCATGAGCCAGCAAAAAGACGATCTGGAAAAATCCATGGCCGACTTGCAGCAGACCATCGTCAAGCTCAATCGTTTCTGCCGGCTGCGCTTCAAAGAAAGCTTCGAAGAGATCAACGAGAAATTCGAAGCGATCTTTCCGCGCCTATTCCGCGGCGGCAAGGCCAAGCTCGTTCTCACCGACGAGAACGATTATCTCGAAACCGGCGTCGACATCGTGGTCCAGCCGCCCGGCAAAAGACTGCAATCGATCACGCTCATGTCCGGCGGTGAAAAGGCGTTGACCGCCGTGAGCCTGCTGTTTGCGATCTTTTTGACCAAGCCGAGCCCGTTCTGCTTCCTCGACGAGGTCGACGCGCCCCTCGACGACGCCAACATCGACCGCTTCAACGACTTGATCAAAGAGATGAGCGAGTATTCGCAGTTCATCATGGTCACACACAATAAAAAATCCATGCAGGCCGCCGAGATGCTCTACGGCATCACGATGGCCGAACCGGGCGTTTCCAAAGTCGTCTCCGTGCGCATGCAATAATTCTCTCCGCGCGCCGGCGCATCGTTCCGTCCGCCGTTCACGCCGCGCGCGTTTTTTGCTCTCCCCCACGTTTGACTCTCGGTCAAGCTTCCAACAGAATCGGAGCATGGCCGAAGGTTCTTTTTTTCAACGACTCAAACAAGGGCTAACCAAGAGCCGCGAAACTTGGGTGCAAAAGATTGGCACGATCTTTCAAAATCGTCAGTGGGACGAAAGTTCCCTCGACGCCATGGAAGAAAATTTGCTCACCGCCGACGTCGGAGTCAAAGCGACTGAAAAGTTAATGGCCGTGCTGCGCCGCCAAGCGCCCGCTGGCGACCAAGACTTAGGCCTGGAAATGGCCGCGCGTCTGCAAGCGGCGATGACCGACATGCTCGAAGGCTCGGCGATCGCGCCCAAGCTCGCGCCGCTGTCGGTGAAGCCT
Source organism: Deltaproteobacteria bacterium (assembly GCA_009692615.1). Classification (NCBI taxonomy): domain Bacteria; kingdom Pseudomonadati; phylum Myxococcota; class Myxococcia; species Deltaproteobacteria bacterium. The sequence goes on from SHYW01000032.1 coordinate 31,950, forward strand.
TGGGTGGTGCTATTTCTCGGCGTCAATGGCGTCGGCAAGACCACCACCATCGGCAAGCTCGCCGCCCAATACCGCGCTCAGGGTAAAAAAGTTTTGCTCGTCGCCGGCGATACTTTTCGCGCCGCCGCCGTCGAGCAACTCGACATCTGGGGCCAGCGAGCCGGTGTCGATGTGGTCAAGCATAAAGCAGGATCGGATCCTTCCGCGGTGGTCTTCGACGGCATTCAAGCGGCGAAAAGCCGCGACGTCGACGTGGTGCTGATCGATACCGCCGGCCGTTTGCATACTAAAGTACATTTGCTCGAAGAACTGAAAAAGATCCGCCGGGTGATCATGCGCGAGCAAGCCGACGCGCCCCATGAAACGCTCTTGGTCCTAGACGCCACCACCGGCCAGAACGGCTTGCAGCAAGCGCGCGTCTTCAAAGAAGCGACGGATATCACCGGCATCGTCTTGACCAAGCTCGACGGCACCGCCAAGGGTGGCGTCATCATCGGCATTCAAGAGGAACTCAGCGTGCCGGTGAAATATATTGGCGTCGGCGAAGACGTGGACGATCTGCAGCCTTTCAATGCCGCGAGCTTCGTCCAAGCATTGTTCGAACGCTGAAGTAATTGGCTAATAAGCAAGCTTACCTTGACTTACAGCCGAGCCGGCACTAACCTTAGAAGCATCAGGAACAAAGCCATGGACAACACCGACACAGCCTTAGATCTAAAATTAACTGAAAGCGCCATCGAACAGGTGCGCAAGCTCTTGGCCCGCGACAATCGCGCCGGACAAGGTTTGCGCGTCGCGGTCACCGACGGTGGCTGTTCCGGCCACTCCTACAAGCTCGACTTCGACAAAGCGCAAAAACCCGAAGACACCGTGCTCGAATGGAGCGGCGTCAAAGTTTATATCGACCGCGACAGCGCGCCGCTGCTCCAAGGCATGGTCATCGACTACGAATCGGGTCTCTACGGCGGCGGCTTCAAGTTCAGCAATCCCAACGCCACCGCCACCTGCGGCTGCGGCACTTCCTTCTCGGCGTAGCCGAACTCCGCCCCTCGACGACACGTCGCGATCGGCAAGCGGTGTCAGCGATGTTTCGCCGCCCCTTTGAATTTCACCAACGATCCTGCTACCCCAATAAATAAATTTTATCCGAGGTTTTTTCTGAAAGCGGTACAATTTCATCAGCATGGCGGCGTCGATCAACTGCGCTACGAAGAGCGCGCCGACCCCGAGCTGCAATTCGCCGGCGACGTCATCGTCAAACTGAAGGCCGCCGCGCTCAACCATATCGACATCTGGATTCGTCGCGGTCTCACCGGCATTGAAGTGCCGTTTCCCCACATTCTCGGCGGCGACGGCGCCGGCGTGGTGGTCGCCATCGGCAGCGAAGTCAAAAATCTTAAACTCAACGACGCGGTCTGTCTCTATCCGCCGAGCGGCTGCGGCCAGTGCGAGTTTTGCGTCACCGACCGGGAATGGATGTGCGTGCGCATTCGCGTGCTCGGCGAACGCGAACACGGCACCTATGCCGAATACGTGCGCGTGCCGGCGCGCAATTGCTTTCCGATTCCGGCCGGACTGTCATTTACTGAAGCCGCCGCGTTTCCGTTGGTGTTCATCACCGTCTGGCACATGTTGGTGACCAATGCCCAGGTCAAAGCCGGCGAATCGATTTTGATCTTGGGCATCGGCGGCGGCGTCGCCACCGCGGCGTTGCAACTCGCCGCCGCCATCGGCATGCACAGCATCGTCACATCGAGTAGCGCGGCGAAGCTGGAGCAAGCACAAAAACTCGGCGCCGCCCATGGCATCAATTATCGCGAAGCCGATTTCGCCAAGGAAGTGAGAAATCTCACCGCCAAGCGCGGCGTCGACGTGGTGGTCGATTGCGTCGGCGGCGAAAGTTGGGTGAAAAGTTTGGCGTCCCTCGCCAAAGGCGGAAGGCTGGTTACCTGCGGCGCCACCGCCGGCGCCACGCCGCAAACCGATTTGCGGCGGATTTTTTGGAACGATCTAAAAATTTTCGGTTCAACTCTGGGAACCCGTGAAGAGTTTCGCCAAGTGCGGGAGTTCATATCGCAGTCGCGCACCAAGCCGGTCATCGACAAGCTTTACAAGTTGCAAGACGCCGCCGAAGCGCAAGCGCGCTTGGAAGCCGGCCAACAGTTCGGCAAGATCATTTTGACCATGGACGATTGAGCGCGCCGCGCCAGTGGCAATTCGGCACAGCGAAATATTTCCATGAATGAAACCCCATGCGAGTGATCGGCGGCGCGGCGCGCGGACGGCGCTTAAAAGTTCCCAAGGGACAATCCGTCCGCCCCACCGCGGCGCGGGTCAAGGAGTCGCTGTTCAATATTTTGCCCCATGATTTCACCGGCCTGCGCGTGCTTGATTTGTTCGCCGGCAGCGGCAACGTCAGCATCGAAGCGCTGAGCCGCGGCGCCGAGCAAGCAATCTTAGTCGACGAATCGCCGCGCTCGGCGTCGGCGATCAAAGAAAACCTGCGGCTGCTCAATTTGAATCAGCGCAGCCAAGTGTGGATCGCTCCGGTGGCGCGTTCGCTACGCAAGTTGGCGCAAACCGGCGCGAGCTTCGATGTGATCTTTCTCGACCCGCCCTACGATCGCAAATGGGTCGGCGCGACGCTCAAGGCGATCGGTGAATTTCACTTGCTGCGCGGCGGCGGCAAAGTGGTGGCGGAACATAGCGCGCGAGAAACCGTCGAGACGCGCTACGGCGAGCTCGTCTTGAATGACCAACGCCGTTATGGTGATACTCTGCTGTCGTTTTTTATTAACCAACCTAGCGCTCAGTTATCGATCTAAGGACAAAAGCAAACATGGCTAACAACGCTATCGCAATATATCCCGGCTCCTTCGACCCGATCACCAACGGCCACGTCGATCTGGTCCAACGCACGCTGCGCGTGTTCGACAAGGTGGTCGTCGCCATCGCCACCAATCCGGACAAAGACCGCTCGCTCTTCTCCCTGCAAGAACGCATTGCCATGGTCCAAGAAGTATTCGCCGGACTGGGCGAACGGGTCACCGCGGATTCATTTCAAGGCTTGTTGGTCGACTACGCCGAGCGCAAAGGCGCGACGGTCGTCATTCGCGGCCTGCGCGCGATTTCCGATTTCGAGTATGAATTTCAGATGGCGATGATGAACCATCGGCTGAAGCCGAAACTCGAAACTTTTTTCATGATGACCGGCGAATCGGAATTTTACACCAGCTCGCGCCTGGTCAAAGAAGTCGTCAGTTTGGGCGGCGACGTTTCCGGCATGGTGCCGGACAACGTGCTCGTCAAGCTCATCGATAAATTTAAGCGTTAAGGAACCGCGCCATGACAAAACTCGCTGAACGCACAGCGCTGATCAAACCATCGGTCACTCTGGCGATCGCCGCCAAGGCGGGAAAACTGCGCGCCGAAGGCGTCGATGTCGTCAACTTTTCCGCCGGCGAACCCGACTTCGACACACCGGAACACATCAAAGCCGCGGCGGTGGAAGCGCTGCGCAAAGGCATGACCAAGTACACCGATGTCAAAGGCATCGAACCGTTGCGCGCCGCGATCAGCGATAAATATCAAAAAGAATACGGCCTGAGCTATCGTAAAGAAGACGTCATCGTCAGCTGCGGCGCCAAGCATTCGCTCTATAATTTACTTCAAGCGGTGGTCAACCCCGGCGACGAAGTGCTAATTCCCGCGCCCTATTGGGTAAGCTACGCGGACATGGCGCTGCTCGCCGGCGGCGCGCCCAAGTTGATCCCGACCACGGAAGCCACCGGCTTTCGGATTAAAGCGGAACAGCTCCAAGCCGCGCTGACGCCCAAGACCCGGGTGTTTATATTGAATAGTCCATGCAATCCCACCGGCGCCACTTACAGCCGCGACGAATTGCTGGCCATTGGCGCGGTGCTCGAAAAGCACGACTGTTTAATTTTCGCCGACGACATCTACGAAAAAATTATTTACGACGGCTTTGAAGTTCACAATCTCGTCGCGCTCTGTCCGGCGCTGCGCGAGCGCACTCTGATCATCAATGGCGTATCGAAAACCTACGCCATGACCGGCTGGCGCATCGGTTACGCCATCGGCCCGAGCGATGTCATTGCGGCAGCGGCGAAAATCCAAAGCCAGAGCACGTCGAACCCGACGTCGATCGCTCAAGCCGCGGCCTTGGAAGCGATCCGCGGACCACAAGATGAAGTTGCCATGATGGTGCGCGAGTTTCAAAAACGGCGTAACGTGATCGTCGACAAGTTGAATGCGATCCCCGGCATTCGCTGCCTCAAACCCGAAGGCGCGTTCTATGTATTTCCCAATATCGCTGGACTGCTCGGCAAAACCGCCAACGGCAAGAAACTCGGCTCGCCCTGCGATGTCGCCGACTACTTGCTCGACGAAGCCAAAGTCGCCGGCGTCCCCGGCGAAGACTTCGGCTCCCGGGAACATATTCGCTTTTCCTACGCGACTTCGCTCGAAGACATCGAAAAAGGCTGCGCCCGCATCCGCGACGCAGTCGCCAAGCTGAGCTAAATAATTCGCGTCACGGCTTAGGCCAGCGCGCGGTTTTTTTTGATATTGAAATAGTCGCGCAAGAAAGAATGGCCAGGGCCGCAACCGTACACTACGCCGCCAATCCAAAGTTCCCGCTCGCACTCTGTTGCCAGACGTGCTGGTATACTTGCTTGGCCATGCTCTGCTTCTCGTCGTCGGTGAAAGGCGGGCTTGGCAGTTCGAAAAAAACGTGGTCAGAGATGAGCACTTCCACTTCCGCCTGTGTTTGCTCTTTTTCCGTCCAGCGCTCACGCTGAGCGATGAGTTTGGTCACTGCTTCCAGCAGACTCCGGCTCGCCAGCTTCACCTTCTCTCGGTCGGCTTTGGTGAGGTTCTCTTTCTGCAACAGGCAGAACAGCGCGTATTCGTCTTCGCTCAAACCTTCCTCAGCGGCGCGCCGGTCTTCGGCGTCCAGACCGCTCATGAAGTTCACCAGCAGCGCCAACGTTTCTTCGATGGTCACGCGGTCCTTGTCGCGGTTGTAGTCGGCGATGATCTCGGAATACTTCTTGTAGAAATCCATCCGCAGCGGATTGCGCGCGAGCATCTGTTCCAGCTTCTTTTCGACTAATTGCCGGATGTCCTCCAGTGCCGACGCCTTCCGTGTCACCTTCTTGGCGAACTCATCGCGCAGCTTCTCAAGGTCGATCGTGCTCATATCGAACAGCTTCGCCTCTTTCTGATCGTCGCCCGGTGCGGCGGCACGAATGGCTTCATTGACGATCCGGTGCAACTCCTTGAGCAAGTCCGTCACGTCCGCCGTGTCGCGGCGCTCCTCCAGCTTCTTGTAAATCGCCTCGATGTTGTCGTGGCGCACCGCGTAGGTAAACGCCGGCGGCTCCATCACCAAAGCCTTGAAGCGGATGAAGACTTGCCGCGCCAGAATTTCGAACCGCCGCCGTCCTTCGTCGCGGGCATTGACAACCGCCTCTGCGCCGTCCGCGAGGGCGGCGATTTTCGTGAAGCCTTTCGCGCCCGTCAACCGGTTCGGCTCGAATCCCAGCTCGCGCAAATGTTTCTCCGTCTCTTCGATAGCCGATAGCAACGCACTTATACGCTCCTCGATGGGCGCGACGATTTCTTCCTCGCCGTCGCCGTCCTCGCCGAGAGCGTATTGCGCCAGAGCTTCGCGCAAACTCTTGAGCATTCCGTTGTAGTCCACGATGAGTCCGAAATCTTTGCCGGGGTAGACGCGATTCGCCCGTGCGATGGCCTGCATGAGCGTGTGCGCCTTCATCGGCTTGTCCACATAGAGCGTCGAGAGGCACTCCACGTCGAAGCCGGTGAGCCACATGGCGCAGACGATGGCGATACGAAATGGGTGTTCTGGATTCTTGAACGCTGTCTCCACGTCTACCCGTTTGCCGTCGGCTGTTTCAAATCCCTGTTTCATCAATAGGCGGTGCGGAATAATGTCCACGCCCCATTTCTTGAAATCAGCGACTTCGTTCTGTCCTTCGCTGATGATGATTTCGATCAGCGTTTCTGCCATCCACTTCCCCTGACCTTGGAGCCATGCCAACTCCTTCACCGCCGCGTCGCGCTGGTCTTGTTCCATTTGCGCCGCCAACTCTACTGCCTTCTGCGGAATCAACGCCTGCACCTTTGCTAGCTTCGCCTGCCAGCGCGGGATGATGCGCTGATACATCCGCCCGCAGGTGATCTTATCAATGCACACCAGCATGGACTTGCCGGATTCCCAGCGCGTCGCACAGTGCTCGACGAAATCGGTGGCGAGCTTGTCCAGCCGGTCGTCGGCGGTGATAACTTCGTAATCCTGCCCAAGCAATTTCTCCAGCAACGCTTCCTTGTCCGAGTCAAGTTCGGCCTTCTCGATGGCGTCGGCGATGCGGTCGTTAAGGTCGAGCCGAGCTATTCCCAACTTCTCGCCGCGATTTTCGTAAACGAGTTTCACTGTCGCGCCATCTTCTTCGGAGCGTTTGAAGTCGTAACGAGAAACGTAACTGCCGAAGATGCGCTTGGTTAGATTATCGTGCTTGAACAACGGCGTGCCGGTGAAGCCGATGAACGCCGCGTTGGGCAGCGCCAGCCGCATGTTGCGGGCGAGCTTGCCGGCCTGGGTGCGGTGCGCTTCGTCCGAAATCACGATGATGTCGTCTCGCGTGCTGTAAGGTTCTCGCGGGTTCACGTCCTGATTGAACTTGTGAATTAGGCTAAAAATGTAGCGATGGTTTTGTTTGAGCAGCCGTTTCAGATCCTCACCAGTTGCGGCGCGTGGCGTCTTTTCGTTGGCGACTCCCGCGCCGACGTACGTGCGATAAATCTGGCTGTCCAGGTCGTTGCGGTCAGTCATCAACAGGAAAGTGAACTTTGCGGAGATTTCCCGCCGCACCTTCTCCGTGAAGAACGCCATCGAATACGACTTGCCACTGCCCTGCGTATGCCAGAACACACCCAGCTTGCCGAGGTCGGGATGCGCAGACTCGACCACATTGAGCATGCGCATAGACTCCTGCTCCTCGGGAGATTGGACTGCCACATCCGAAGAATGACTCTGATCGCCGGGAACCGATTCTGCCGCGAGCAAAACTGGCAGCTCGACGACGCGATAGGTGAGGCGCTTCTCAGGCGGGAACTGCCGCTTCAATTCCTCCTGCCACTGCACCGACTCCACCGCATTGTTGACGCCGAGCACCTGATGATTGCGGGCGAGAACTTTTCGCGTCGCGCCAGGTTTGCTGTCATCGAACAGGATGAAATTCTCTACCAGGTCGAGCAACCGATCGTGCGCAAGCATCCCGTTGAGCAGCCGCTCCGCGTCCACGCTGCCTTTGCGGTCGTCCTCGTCCAGCCTTTTCCACTCGGCGAAATGTTCCCATCCGCTGGTGATCGAGCCGTAGCGGGCGCGATGGCCGTTGCTGACGATGAGCAAGGCGTTGTGATGAAACGCATGGGCGATGACGTGTTCGTCCATGTAGTCGCGTAGGTTGCCGTCGAAGCCGGCGCGGATATTTTTGTAGACCGCTTTCAACTCGATGAACACCAGCGGCAGCCCGTTGACGAAGCAGACGAGGTCCGCGCGGCGGTTATAGCCCGGCGTGCGCAGGCCGGTGAGCTTCAACTCACGCACAGCGAGAAATCGATTGTTAGGTTTGCCGTCCGCGCCCAGCCCGTTTTTGAAATCAATCACCCGCGCCCGGATCTCGCGCAGCCGGCCTTGCGCGTCCTTGTAGCTCACCGGCACGCCGTCGCGGATGAACTTGTAAAATTCCTGATTGTGCTGAAGCAGCGAGCGAGAGAAATCATGCCGCGTCATCGCCTGCACCGCCTCGGTGATGGCGGTGGGCGGCAACTGCGGATTCAGCCGGAAGAGCGCCGCGCGCAGGTCGTGCGTGAGCACCGCTTCCTTGGTATCGGCCCGCCCCAGCGTGCCGTCCGGCCCGAACGTCTCATCGTTCCAAGCATATACACTCTCCCAGCCGAGCACCGTTTGCAGATGATCAGCGAAGGTCTTTTGGACGAGCCGGTCTTCGCTGTTGATGTCGGTGAAAGCCATGATTCAGCGCGTGGTTTTAATTTTGGTGATTTTCATTTCTTCCTTCAATCGGTTACGGGCTGCGGAAGTGAACCGTTCTCCATCCATTGTGAATTGCCCGTACCCGACGAGTAAAATGCGCTCGAAGGTGGACGCCTGTCCGAAACCGGACTCAAGACATTGCTTGTAGAGTTTCCTCCCGGCCTCGAAGTTGTCCGGCTCGCCATGGGAATGTGGGTAGTTCTTCGGCAGGAACTACAGTGCTAAATCCGCGCCGTGCTGGAAGTAGGTGTGGAACTTCAACAGGTCGCGCAGTATTTTCTCCCAATTCGCCTTCTCTACCTCCACCACGACTTGTTTGTCGCCAAACGAGAAAGCGAAGTCGTATTTCTGTTTGATATGCGGCGGCAGCTTGAATTCCGCTTGAATTGTTCCTTGTGCGAGCAGTCTGGCCTCAAGCCGTGGATCAAAATCGTAGGTAAGTTGGTGGCTGTTTCGTGCGCCCACCGTCACGGGGAACCGCACCTCGTTCAAACCGGCAATCAATGGCCCAAGCAGCCGATCGGCAGGCGAGCCAATTGGAAAACATTCAAAGTTGCACGCGATGAGTTCCATATCACACCGCAATCTCCCCACTCATGAGCCGCGGCAGCAGCAGGTCGCGCGCGGCGCGGAGTTTTTGGTTCTGGAAACAGAGGTTACGCAGTTGGTCGGTAATCGCCGTGGCCGTTTCAGTGAAGGTTGTCAGCAATCCCTTCGGCGGCAGAGCCACGGGAAACTTCGTCATCAGCTTCCAGTCAGCACGCGGCATCTTTGAACCTTCGCGCATGGTCTGAGAAGCCTCCGCGACAAACTTGTCGCTGGAAACCGTCGTCAGTACAAAGCTCCGTAGCTCATCCGTGGACGGGCGAATCACAATCGCGTCGGACGACGCAACGCCATCGGTGAACGCGATGCCGACTTTATGGAAGTATGGCCGAATCTTGCCGAACAGAATGTCGCCGGTCTTGAAACGGTGCTTGGTGCTGGTGACGGCTTCGGCTTGTCCCCATTCCGTCAAGGAGATCGAACGGCGCGGCATGTGTTCAAGACCGATGTAAGGCGTGTCCGGTTCGAGTTCTTCCGGCAATACGGTTTCGCGAATGTCCGAGCATATGTCACCGAGAGTTTCTTGTTCCCAGCCTTCCGGGATGCCGTTGGTAAGGCGGATGTGTTCGTGGCCCGGGAAGCGGAGGCGGACGAACCACTCCCGGTAAAGCAGCCGTGCCGCCTCCTCCAACAACCCCATCCGCCGCCGGTTGTTCTCCAGCATCTCGTCGTAGCTGGAAAGGGTCGCGACAATTTCGCGCTGTGTGTTGAGCGGCGGCAGCGGCAACTCGAACTCACGAAGAATTCCGAGATTGATGTGCGGAACGCCTGAAGTAATCGCCCGGTTCTTGATGGACTGCACAGTTCGCGGGTGGCGGAAAAAATAGAAAACGAACCGTGCATCAGCTTTAGCCGGGTCAACGGTAAGTTTCATTTGACTCTGAGATACCAAGTATCTTGGAAATCTTGGTTCGGTCGGAATGAGTCCCACCTGTCCCAAAGTTCCGCGCTGGGTAAAAATGACATCTCCGGGATGAGCGTTGTTGGCTATGAGGGCATCAGCTTTTTCATCTCGCACGAACACAAAATCGTCGTCCTTGAATGAGCAGTCGTCGGGAAGGTTTGCACCTCGGATGACAGGCACGCCTTCATCCACGTAGTCGCGTGTCGTCAAATCAGAGCCGAATGGTCCACCAACAAGCGAATGTCGAGTCGTGGCGCGGATTCCCTCAATGGTCACTTGTGGCCACTTCATATTCCCAACCCCTCAAAGTTTTCCTGAATCTGCTTCGCCAGCGCGACGGCTTCCTGATTCAAGTCGGCCAGCTCAACGTGGATGTCGCTCCGGGTAGGTTTCACGGCGCGGCTTCCAGCAGTTTGATGATTTGCTCGGGCGAGGGCAGTTGTCCTTTCAGATTCCCGGGCAGCCGTTTGACGGTGCGATAGGTGGCCACGCCGATGGGTTTGCGGGCGTCGTGCAGGGCATACTCGACAATGGTGCGGCGCTTTTCCTTGCAGAGAATGATGCCGATGGAAGCGTGCTCGCCCTTGAGTCGGACCTGGGCATCCAGCGCGGCGAGGTAAAACTGCATCTTGCCGACAAACTCCGGCTCGAACGCGCCAATCTTCAAGTCCAGGGCCACGAGGCATTTCAGGTGGCGATGGAACAGGAGGAGGTCAATGAAGTATTCCTGAGCGTCCACCTCCAGCCGGAACTGGCTGCCAACGAAAGCGAACCGCCCGCCCATCGCGCGCAGGAAATCTTCGATGCGGGCAATGAGGGCGCGCTCCAGTTCGCGCTCGCTGTGCTGGTCACCGAGTTCGAGGAAGTCAAAGGTGTATTCGTCCTTCACGGCGAGTTTGGCCTGGGCGCGCAGCGCCGGGGTGAGGGCGCGGTCGAAATTCGTCTGGCCGAGGAGGGTTTTCTCATAGCTCTGGTTTTCGATCTGGTGGATGAGCACGGCCTTGGTCCAGCCGAACTTGGCGGTCATCCGCAGGTAGAATTCGCGTTCGAGCAGGTCTTTGCAGCGGGCCATGATGACGATGTTCTTGGCCCAACTGATTTCTCCAACCAATGGTTGGAGTCTTTCGGAGGCGTGGTAGGCCAGGTAGAACTGGCGCATATACCACACGTTCTGAACGGAGAAACCCTTGATGCCGGGAAACTCCGCTTGCAGGTCGGCGGCGAGTTTTTCAACGACGGATTTTCCCCACGAACCGCCGGCCTGGCGCTGGGAAATCAAGCGGCCAATATCCCAATACAGCCCCACCAGTTCCTTGTTGACCGCCCGCAGCGCGTCATACTGGGCGGCGAGGACACGTGCTTTCACCTCGGCCAACAGCGCGGCGTAATCGGTGGGCAATAGCTTGCTCATATTCCAAGCCCATCGAAGTTTTCTTGAATCGTTTTCGCCAAAGTGGCGGCTTCCTTGTTCAAGTCAGCCAGTTCAACATGGATGTCGCCCAGGGTTTGCTCGAAATCGAAATCCTCATCCACCTCCGGCGGGGCAACGCCCACGTAGCGACCCGGCGTGAGACTCCAGTCGGCGGATTCAATTTCCTTTCGGTCCACCAGCTTCACCAGTCCGGGCACATCCACTAGTTTCGCGTCAGGAAAGCGCGAGAGCAGCCAGTGCGCCTGCCGCTCGAAGTAGGCGGCGGCCTTGAGTTGTTCCACCGTCTCCCTGCGCCGCGCGTCCAGTTCCTTCTCCAGCCTGCCAATGGCGCGACCGTCCCAGGCTTCGTGCTCCTTCGCGTTGGCGTCCTTCTCCGTTGCGTCCACGACCCGCGCCGCGAGTTTGAAAACCAGGTCAACGTCTTTGACTAAGTCGCGGCATGCGGTGGCGAGTTCGTCCAAATCGGCGAGCAGTTTCTTCTGCGCGGACAGTTTCGAGTCGCACGACTTCTTCCAATCCTTGGCGATACGCGCCGTCCATTTGTCCAGCGCCGCGAAACAGGACTTCGCCGCGTCGTCGCGCTCTTTCACGAATTCGCGCAACGGCGAGTCTTTGGGCAGCGTTTTTAGGAACGGCACAGTGGCATTCACCAGTGCCTCGTAACTCTGGCGGAACGCGGTGGCTTTGTCCGCGATGGCGGAGGCTTCTGTCAACGTGCGTTCCAAATGTTGTTGGACGAGCGCGATGAAACGCTCGGATTGCCCGCGATACAGCCAGACTATGGAGGTGAGGTTGGCCAACTGTTCCGGCGAGAAATCGTAAATCTTGCGTGTGACCTTCCGATAAATGTTCCGCGCGTCAATCATCAACACCTTATCGCGACCCTCTGCGGGCTTGCCCTTGTCGAAGTGCCACAACTCGCACGGCACGGTGCGGGTATAGAAGAAGTTGGAGCGGATGGAAATCATCACGTCCACCGCACCCGTCTCGACAATTTTGCGGCGGACTTCGGCCTCACCATGCCCGGCGCTGCTGGCCTGCGACGACATGACAAATCCGGCGCGGCCAGTCTTATTCAGATAGCTCCAGAAGTAGGAAATCCACAGGTAATTGCCGTTGGAGACTTTCTTCTCCTTGTTCACACCCGGCAGACCGAACGGCAACCGGCGGTCGTCTTTCACCTTCTCGGCGTCCACCTTGTCCACGTTGAACGGCGGATTGGCCATGACGAAGTCGCACTTGCCGAACAGTTCGTGCGGGTCTTCGTAAAACGTGTTGGCCTCGACGATGTCGCCCTCCAACGCATGGACGGCGAGATTCATTTTCGCGAGGCGCAGGTTGCTGGTCTTGGCTTCCTGGCCGAAGAAGGTCGCCCGGTGCGTCGCGCTTTGGCCGCGTTGCTCGATAAAGTAGCTGGACTGAACGAACATACCGCCCGAGCCGCAGGCGGGATCGAACACCGTACCGTGGTCTGGCTCGATGACGTTGACGATGGTCTGAACCAGCGAAGGCGGGGTGAAGAACTCGCCGTTGTCCTGGGCACCCTGCATGGCGAACTTCATCAGGAAGTATTCGTTGATGCGCCCGAACACATCGCCGCTGGCGGTGCGCAGCGTCTCGCTGTCGAAAACGCGGAGCAGGTCTTCGAGCAGGGAGTTCTCGAACTTGGTGTATTCCTTGGGGAGTTGATTGAGCAGCGGCTCGAAGTCGCGCTCGATGGCGTCCATCGCCTTGACGAGTGCGTCACCCAGATTCGCTCCTTTTGGCAACGCTATCAACGTATCGTAGCGGGCTTGTTGTAGCAAAGTGATTATGTCAGGGGTTAACGGCAACGTAATTATGTCAGGGTGGAAGGATGACAACCCTGACAATGAAAGACGAGAAACGACTAGACGTAATTCAACGAGTATATCGCAGCGAGATCACCGTGGTTGAGGCC
>SHYW01000033.1 GCA_009692615.1 Deltaproteobacteria bacterium
ACGGTCAGCCAAAACGATATCGCCGTCTTATCATGATGCGTGTCGTTAACCTGGCCCAGCGCGCGAAAGCTGTGTCCGGTATGCACCGCAACGGGAAGTCCGGTGTCGTTAGCCGCGGCCCAGATCGGCTCCATGGGCGGATCGTCGACTCGCACGTCTCCGGTGACGCCGAGGAGCATTACGCCGACAGCGCCGAGCTTTTTGCCGCGCTCGATTTCGCGCACCGATGATTGCGGATCGATGGGGTCGATCACCGTGACCCATTTTAGGCGCTCGGGACATTGGCTGGCGAGGTCGGCGACCCAGCTATTGTAGGCGCGCATCATCGCCACGGCCAACTCCCGATCGTAGGTGACCGGATAGGACAGAAACATTGTCGGATAGATCACCTGAAGCGCGGTGTTTTCCCGGTCCAATTGTTCAAGACGAGCTTTGACCGAGCGCATTTCCGCGCTTTCGACGGGATCATGGGGACTGATTCCCGGCGTGACTTTTGCCGCGACGCCGTTCTTGCTGAGGGGAAAGCCGGCTTGCTGATAAGGCCCGCTGCGCACCGGAAACGAGCGCGTATCGATCATCCAGTAGAGCGGCCCGTTCGGACCGGTCTCTAGAATACTCGGTCTGCGATCCTTCAGTTTAGGATCCCAGTATTTGTCGGAGAACGTCACTTCGGATTCCGATACATGGCCATCCGCGTCCCACGCCTTAATCATTTTCATCTCTTCGTTCAAATTGATCTTCATGCTCCATCGGGTTCAAGCGTGTTTGGTTGAATCTAAAATTCCCCGCTGCTTGCGGCGGGCACAACTAAATGGGGTTTCCAAAGGGGGCGAGCATCCCCTTTGGTCGCGAGCGGGGTTCATACCCCGATCGCGAAATGCCGAGTTGAATTGGAACGTATTTTCGGGGCCGGTGTTTACTCCTACGCTTTTACCTTCGGCAACACCTTCTCGCCAAACAAATCCAACTGCCGCGGATCGGGATCGGCGACGCCGATGATCAGCGTGTCGAGACCTTTGCTGAGAAAATAATTTATCTTCTCGACGCATTGCTCGGGGCTGCCGAGGATGGAGACCGGTTCGACGGCGGTTCGGATCCGGCCGTAGTAGCGCATGGTGTAGTCTTCGACGACTTTGATCGCTTTGGCTTTGTCGTCGTTGATCGCCATGAAAGCCAAGCTGGCTTTTTCAATGTCGTTGGGATTTCTACCTGCTGCCGCGGCGTAGCTGGCGACTTTGTCCCAGGTGACGTGGAAGTCGGCGATGGCTGAGCTGCCGGAGATAAAGCCGTTGGCCCAAGTGCCGGCGCGTTTGAGGGCAGCTTCGGCGCTGCCGCCCGTCCACAGCGGCGGATGGGGTTTTTGCACCGGTCGCGGGCCGACGCTCAAGTTCTCCACGTTGTAAAATTGCCCTTTGTGCGTGACGTTATCTTCGGTCCACAGCCGTTTCATCAGTTGCACTTGTTCGACCGCGCGGGTGCCGCGATGTTCATAAGGAATCTCGACGGCTTTGTAGTCGGGTTCGCGGCTGCCGAAGCCGAGACCGATGGTCACGCGGCCGTTGGAAATAAAATCGAGCGTCGAGATGATTTTCGCTAGATGCGCTGGGTGGCGCGTGTTGCCGAGCAGGACTGAAGTGCCGAGACGAATTTTCTGCGTCGCGCCGGCGGCGGCGGCGAGGATGGTCAGCGGTTCTAAATTGTCATAGGCGATGCGGTCGATGGTCCACATCGAGTCGCAACCCATGGCTTCGCATTTCTTGGCGAAGTTGACGACGTTTTCCGGTTTGGTGAGCGGTGCTGGGTTGACCCAGGCGAGTCCGATTTTGGCCATTGTGTTTTCCTTTCAGTTTAACCGTCGAGTCAAAATAGACCAGGCGATCGACTCTTTTCAAGGAGGATGGTCTGCGATATACGAGACAGCAGAGAAATCGTCTGCCGACTTTAACAGTGGAGGAACCAAGTTATGGACGCGTTTACTTATAAGCTCAAGACGCCAAAGATCACCGGTGGGAGAAGTCACATTCCGCTCGCTGACACTGAAATGATGTCGGTGGGGATTAATTATTATGCGGTGGGACGTATAAACAAACTCCATGCCCATTTCGGCGAGGATCATACGTTTGTTGTGTTGGACGGCCAGGCGACGTTCTACAACAAGGATCATCAGCCCACTGTGCTGAATAAAGGCGAGGCGATCATGTTGCCGGTGGGCACGCTTTACTACTTCGGCAATTCCGGCGATAAGCCGTTGGCGCTGTTGCGCGTGAGCGCGCTCAAGGGCAAGCCGGAATTTACCCGGGTGGACGCTGAAGGTAACAAGCGAACGGAAGTGGAAGATAAATATATTACGGTGGACGGCGAACCGATCCCTGGACAGTTTTGGGAACTGTCGTGATGGTTTGGCGAATTATCGATTGAGGATTGTCGAAGGAGGAATGGCGAGATGCAAGCGTCGACGTTTAAATTAAAAACCAATCTGCTCACCGGCGGACGGAGCCACACGCCGCTGGCAAAGTCCGGCGGCCTGACCATGGGACTAAATTTTTACACGCCGGGACGAAAAAATAAGCTGCACACTCATCCCGGTGAAGATCACGCCTTCGTGGTGATCGAGGGACAGGCAACCTTTTTCGATAAGGACAACCAGCCCACGGTGCTCAACAAGGGCGAAGGCATCATGCTGCCGGACGGTTACTACTATTACTTCGAAAGCACCGGCACGGTGCCATTAGCGATCCTGCGCTCGAGCGCGGCGCGTAAAGATCGGCCCGCCGTGCTGCGCGTCGACGTCAAAGGCGACAAGCGTATGGAAGAGGAGGAAGGTTTCGCGGTGGCGGATGGCGCCGCCATCGAAGGTCAGTATTGGGAGATGAAATAGTCGGTGAAGTCAGTATTGTCGCTACTGCTTGTGTTCGGGCTTGACGCTGGCAGTTCTGCTCACGCCCAATCACCTGCGGAGCGCACGAAGCTCATTGAGGAGGCCAAGAAGGAAGGCAAGGTGGTTTTCTACACCGGCTCTTCGGCCAACGATGGCAATGCGCTCAAAGCGGCGTTCGAGAAAAAGTATCCGTTCATCAAGATGGAATATTTTCGCGCCGGCAAAGATAAACTGCTGGGAAAATATTTAACCGAAGCGCGCAACAACACTTTTCTCGCCGATGTTTACCAGGGCAGCGTCTTTCCATTAGCCACTTTGCAACAGCGCGGCTTGCTGGCGCGCTATCGATCGGCGGAGCGCGAGGCGATTCACGACAGTCTGCGGCCCAAGGACGACTACTGGGCGCCGGTGGTGTTGAACGCCATGACCATTGCCTACAACACCCGGCTGGTCAAAGGCGACGACATTCCCAAAAGCTACGACGATCTTTTATTGCCGAAATGGAAGGGCAAGCTCGGCCTCGATCTCAACAAGACCGAATGGTATGTGGCGATGTTGCAGCTGCTTGGCGAAGAAAAAGGCCGCAAGTACATGGACGCTTTGAGCAAGCAGAACGTCCAAGCGCGCGACGGCAACACCATTGGCGGCCAGCTGCTCGCCGCCGGGGAATATGCCATCGTCGTGTCCCAATATCCGACCAGCGTCGAAGAGATGAAAAAATCCGGCGCGCCGATCGAATGGATCGCGCTGCAGCCACATCTAGTTTACGCGCAGGTGTTGGCGTTGACAGCGAAGAACTCGCACCCGGCGGCGGGAAAGTTGTTTATCGATTACTGCTTGTCGGTCGAAGGCCAGACTGTGCTCAAAGGGCTGAGCCGTATCACCGTGCGCAAAGATGTTTTGCCCAACCCACCGAAACTGATCGAAGGTCATAAGTTGCTAGTCGTCAATCCAGTTGGAGCCGAAGACTACAACCGTTACAATAACGAGTATCACAAATACTTTAGGTGAAAGATGAAAATCACGGACGTAAGAACTATCCGCTTGCGCGCGTCGATACCAACCGAAGGACAAGTGTTCAGCCGCTCAGGTGTGCGCAACACGCGGTCGACGACGCTCATCAAAGTGGAAACCGATGACGGTGTCTACGGTCTTGGTTCCGCGTCGGGAAATGGCGAGTTGATCGAAGTGATCGTCGCCCGAGTGCTGAAACCGCTGCTCATTGGCATGGATCCCACCGAGATCGACGCGATTTGGGACACCGCTTATTTTCGCGGTGGGCATAAAGAGTTCGGCACTCGCGGCATCGGCGTCGTGGCGCTGAGCGGGATCGATGTGGCGCTCTGGGACATTCTCGGCAAAGTGCGCGGCGTGCCGCTCTATCAGCTGCTCGGCGGCAAAGTGCGCGACCAGGTGCCGGTGTACGCCACTGCACTCTACCCAGAAGAGCCGTCAAAAGTTGCCCGGCGCGCGCGCGGCTTTGCCGATCAAGGTTTTCGCGGCGTGAAGATCAAAGTCGGTTTCGATTTGGATCAAGACATCCGCATCGTTCGGGCGGTGCGCCAGGAGTTGGGCAAAGACTTCATCGTTATGACCGACGCCAATCAAGGCTACAGCATCGACGTTGGCATCAAGGCCGCGCAGGCTTTCGCCGACGCTGGCGCTTTCTGGCTCGAAGAGCCGCTGTTCGTCGAAGACATCGCCGGTCACGCGATTCTGCGTGAGCGTGGCAATACGCCCATCGCCGTCGGGGAAAATTTGCACATGTGTTATGCCTTCGAGAATTTCATCCTGCGCGGTGCGGTGGATTTCATTCAACCCGATGTCGCGCGCGCCGGCGGCATTACCGAGATTCGTAAGATCACCGCGCTGGCGGCCAAGCACAAAGTCCCGGTGTCGTTTCACACCTGGGGCGATGGCGTTGCGCTGGCGGCGAGCGTTCATCTTTCGGCGGCATTGCAGGACTGCATCGTCATGGAGCTCGATTACACTTACAACCCGCTACGCGAAGAACTATTGCGCGAGCCGTTCAGAGTCGTGAACGGTTGCCTGATTCCGCCCGACAGACCAGGCTTGGGTATTGAACTCAATCAAGAGGCGCTTCAGCGTTTTGCTTTTTCTGGCGCCGAAGATCTCGCCGTTCGCCAGAAAACATTATCGTAGCGGTTATCCAGTCTCCCAGTCGCCGGCGTATTACATGTGCTGAGAGTTCTTGCCGTTGCACCACGCAGCAACGGATAATTGTCACGCCTGTCCTTTTCGCTTACCCAGTTTTCGCACTTCTGGTAGTGGAAGCGTCATCGCTTGTCGTTGGTTTGCTGGCATAAAGCTTGCGCGCTTTCCATGGGACTCAAATTATCGCCCGTGGGAGGTGTCATGAAATACTCTTTAGCGGTTTTGGCTAAACGGTCAAAATTAGTTTTCGCTTGGATAACGTTACTAACTTTTCTCTCCAGTTCCGCGCTGCCGGCGTTGGCCATCAACGCTAGTCAAGGGGGCGCATTGCCGCAACCTTTGCCACTATTTCCTGCCGACAATTGGTGGAATTTGGATGTCAGTAGCTGGCCGGTGGATTTGAATTCGGCCGGTTATATCAGCTTCATTAATAACGGTGGGACGAGACGATTACATCCCGACTTCGGCGGCGACGCGGGCGGCAATTCGATCTACGGCATTCCCTATGCTGTGATTACCAACGTGACTGATGTTGATTTGAAAGCGGTGGAATTTCTTTATTCCGATGAAAGCGACGGTGTCAATCAGACTACCAATAGCAGTTTCCCTTTTTATCCAATTCCACCTGCGGCGATCACTGAGGCTCATTGGATCGAAGGCGGCAATCCCGGCAACATCGACGAACGTTCTTTTTCCGATCGCCATTTGTTGATCGTCGATCGCGACCGCAATTATCTCTACGAACTTTATAATGTCTTTTATGATTCGGCGCAGGCGAAGTGGCTGGCGGGTTCCGGAGCGTTTTTCGACATGAACACGAATAATCGCCGGCCCGATACTTGGACCTCGGCGGATGCCGCGGGGTTGGCGATCTTGCCGGGACTGGTTCGCTATGATGAGTTCAGCGATCCGACAATGACGGAGATCAAACATGCGTTTCGCGTCACTGTGCGAGCAACCAACGGTTACGTCTTTCCAGCATCCCATCGCGCCGGTTCGACCGCTGGGGCATTGCCCATGGGTGCTCGCCTCCGTCTGAAGTCGAGCGTGGATGTGACTCAGAAAACTAGTAATCCAAATATCCAGAAGATTTTTAGAGCCATGCAGAAGTACGGTTTGATCGTCGCTGACAACGGCACCGACATGTACATTACGGGGACTTACGACACACGTTGGGACAACGGCATTCTCAATCCTGCCTTCAGCAATTTAACAGCAAGCGATTTTGAGGTCGTCCAACTCGGTTACAATCCGACTGCAAGCGCGCCGGCATTGAGTTCGGTCACTATCAATCCAGCGACGGTGACGGGCGGACAAGCAACCAACGGAACGGTGAGTTTGACCAACGTCGCGCCGGCGGGCGGAGTGTCGATTGGTCTTACCAATGCCAATCCGGCCGCGACGGTTGCCAATTCTGTAACCGTGCCGGGAGGGATGACTTCTGCTAATTTCGCGGTGACAACCGTCGCGGTCAGTTCGATAACCGTCGGCAATATCACGGCGACCTACAACGGCACTAGCAAGACGGCATCGCTAGCGGTGAATCCGGTGGCGTTGCCGGTGACGACATTGTCTGCATTGACCCTTAACCCGGCGAGTGTGCGTGGCGGTTTTGCGTCGATCGCTACGGTGACACTCAGCGGGCCGGCACCGACGGGTGGTTTCGATGTCAGTATTTTAAGCGGCAATCTAAGCAAAGCGACGGTTCCATCGACGGTGAAAATTCCAGCGGGTAGCTTGTCGATAAATTTCACTGTGAATACGGCGGCGGTCAGTAAAAAAACTGTCGTTACGATCACAGCTAGTGCTGGTGCGATTAAGAAAAGTGCTACGTTGACGCTCAACAGACGATGAGTCTTTGTTTGTTCACAAAAAAAGCGCGCTGGGTGAGCACTGTCACTCAGCGCGCTTTTTTATATTCTATCCGCGTTTGCCAGTTTCGGTGTTGTGTCACCGCAATAAACTTCAATTCAATCCCCCCTTTTTCCCACTGGCATTTGGCCAGCCGTGGCGTTGCCTAAACGGGTCGACTTGTTATGATGCTGTCTTCCTATGTACGAGCAAGATACGATTGCGGCGATTGCGACGCCTCCGGGAGAAGGCGGTGTGGCGATTGTCCGCGTGAGTGGCATTGAGGCAGAGAGAATTGCCCAGCGCGTATTCAAACGGTCCCATGGCAAAGACGGCAAACTAAAATCGCATATGCTCTATCATGGTAGTATCCGTGATCCGCAGTCGCAAAATGTGGTCGACGAAGTTTTGCTGACCGTCATGCGTCAGCCCCATAGTTACACAGGCGAGGATGTGGTCGAAGTGCATGGCCACGGCGGAGCCATTGTCTCGCGGCAAGTTCTCGGCGTGATTCTCGCTCAAGGCGCACGCCAGGCAGAAGCTGGCGAATTTACCAAACGAGCGTTTCTCAATGGCAAGCTCGATTTGGCGCAAGCCGAAGCGGTGCTTGATCTGATTCGTGCGAAAACCGTCAAGGGCGCCGAGTTGGCGCTCAACCAAGCCAGCGGCGCATTATCTAAATTTGTTAGTGAGCTGCGCGAGGAACTTCTCGATATCTTGGTTCAGGTGGAGGCGGCTATAGACTTTCCTGACGAAGATATCGAACTCCTTCAACGCCCAAAGCTAATCGTAAAAATCTCTACTCTTGCTCGTAAAATTAACGAAATTTTAGCTACTTATGAATGGGGCCGATTGTTCAGAGAAGGTGCCACGGTGTGTATTTGTGGCCGTCCCAATGTCGGCAAGTCGAGTTTGCTCAATGCTTTACTTGGTGCGGAGCGGGTGATCGTAACTCCGATTCCGGGAACCACCAGAGATGTGATAGAAGAGTCGCTGAACCTGGACGGCCTACCCGTGGTAATTTGGGATACCGCAGGGATCCGTGAGAGCGGCGATCAAGTTGAGCAGTTGGGTGTGCAACTATCGCGTAAGCATTTGGCGAAGGCCGACGCGGCGATAGTTGTGCTCGATGGCTCAGAGAATATCACCGCAGGTGACCTGGAGCTACTTGGCTCAGTCATCGGCAAGAAACGTTTGCTGGCGATCAATAAGATGGATCTGCCACGAGCGTTTCCTATCGACAAAATTGGCTGCAATGATTCAGAAGCAATGCTGGTCGATGTTTCAGCAAAGACTAGCGCAGGCATCGACGCGCTGAAATCAGCGCTCCGAGAGATCTTACTGAATCACCAAACGGAGCCCGAGATAGCCATAACCAACGTGCGCCATCGCAGTGAGCTGATACGCAGCGCCGAGTCCTTGGAGCAAGGCGCAAGCGCTCTGGCCACTGGCTTCCCTCCTGAACTCGTCGCAGTCAACTTGAACGAAGCTCGTGAGGCCCTCGAAGAGATCATTGGTATCGTAAACAATGAAGATGTTTTAGAACGTATATTCAAAAATTATTGTATTGGAAAATAGTTATCTATAAAATACAATAAATTGATTTAAATAACATAAAATTACCAGTTGCGACTCTGTTTCACGTGAAACTATGAAAAGCGAACAGATATTCGATGTAATCGTTGTTGGCGCCGGCCATGCCGGAATTGAGGCGTGCTTGGCAGCCGCTAGGATGGGTTGTAGCACGTTGATGCTGACCTTGAATCTCGACCATATTGGTCAGATGTCATGTAACCCCGCAATTGGCGGTATTGGCAAGGGCCATCTGGTTAAAGAAATCGACGCGCTCGGTGGTGAGATGGGGCTGGCTATTGATGAGACCGGAATTCAATTTCGAATCCTCAATACCAAGAAAGGGCCTGCGGTTAGGGCGTCTCGGGCCCAGGCTGACAAGGCGCTGTATCGTCTGCGCATGAAGCGTGTCTTAGAGAACTGTCCAGGGCTGACTTTGCGCCAGGGAAGTGCGGAGGCTCTGCTCGTTGAAGATGGTGAAATAAAAGGTGTTGAAACTCAGATCGGTGAAAAATTCTACGGTCGGAGCGTCATTCTCACTACGGGGACCTTTCTCAAGGGTTTGATCCATATAGGCGATAGAAACTATTCGGCGGGCCGGGCTGGCGATTTCGCAGTGCAAGGATTGAGCGAGTCGATGGTGCGCCTAGGGTTCAAAGTCGGAAGGCTTAAGACGGGAACTTGCCCAAGGTTGGATAGCCGTACGATTAACTACTCTCAACTTGAAGTTCAGCCTGGTGATAACCCACCGCAGCCATTTTCATTCTCCAGTCGCGGCGTAACGCAGCGGCAGGTGCCGTGTCACATCACCTATACTAACAAACAGACCCATGATGTAATTCGCGCGGCGATCCATCGCTCTCCGATGTATTCCGGAGTGATTAAGAGTCGTGGGCCACGATATTGTCCGTCGATTGAGGATAAGGTTTATCGATTCGCGGATAAGGAGCGGCATCAAATTTTTCTAGAACCAGAAGGTTTGGATACAAATGAGGTTTATCCGAATGGATTATCGACAAGTTTGCCATTAGATGTGCAACTTGAAATGGTGCACTCGATTAAAGGCTTGGAGAATGCCGAGGTGATGCGACCTGGCTATGCTATTGAGTATGATTACTTCGAGCCGACCCAGCTTCATCCAACACTGGAAACTAAGCTGGTCAAAGGCCTCTACCATGCGGGCCAAATCAACGGTACTACTGGCTATGAAGAAGCTGCGGCCCAAGGCATCATGGCAGGAATCAATGCAGTGCTTAGCTTGCGGGGTGAGGAGCCTTTAATCTTTTCTCGCGACCAGGCTTATATTGGAGTTCTTATCGACGATTTGGTGACTAAAGGGACCGACAGCGAGCCCTACCGGATGTTTACCTCCCGAGCAGAATATCGACTCTTGCTTCGAGAAGACAACGCCGATCTGCGCTTAACCGAGATAGGCTATAGAATAGGCCTAAACAGCAGTGAGGCTAACGCTCGGTTGATAGATAAGAAGCGGGCGGTGGAGATGCTGATCAGCCACTTGAATCATAATCAGCTAGCATCTAATGCCGAGATTGATGTTCAATTGGACTCGTTCGGATCGGCCTCGCTTAGTGGTCCGGTTGCTTTGTCTCAATTGCTACGCCGGCCGGAAGTCACTATGGAACGGCTCCGTAAGCTAGTTCCCAATATTCCCAAGGTGGCGCCGGATGTGGAAGCGCAGGCCGAAATTCACATCAAGTACGAGGGTTATGTCAATCGGCAACTGGAGATCGTCGAGCGCTTTCAAAAGATGGAGCATGTCCGCTTGCCAGAAGACATCGACTACGCAAAGATCAGCGGCCTTTCGCGCGAAGTCTGCGAGAAGTTAACTCGCATCCGGCCGCGGTCTATTGGCCAAGCTTCGAGAATATCCGGCATCACACCAGCTGCATTGACGCTTCTTTCGTTTTATATGAAGAAGCGAAAGAGTGCGTAGTTTTCTCCGCCGCCAGGTTCTAAAAGCGATCTTATCCGGCCTAGGTTGGGGCCAGTTTCTTTTGTTTCACGTGAAACGGAAGAAAATGCTTCTAATTCCATAAATTGTATGATACAAAATAGCAAATCCGCAATGATTATATAAATCATTGAATTATAAGGTTATTTTAGTTGTTAAGAATAATCGCTATTGCGAATCAGAAGGGTGGAGTTGGTAAGACTACCACGTCGATTAACCTCGCAGCTTCACTGGCGTTGGCCGCCAAACGGGTTCTGTTAGTCGACCTTGATCCGCAGGGTAACAGTACAACTGGGCTCGGTGTCGATCGGTCGCAGCTAATGGCGAGTCTCTATCACGTGCTTGATGGGACGCGATTTATCGGCGAAGTGTTGTGCCAGACCGCTTTACCTCAGTTGCTTCTAGTTCCGGCGACTAAGGATCTGGTTGGTGCGGAAGTTGAATTGGTCAGTGCCGATCGACGCGAGTATCGCTTGAAGGAAGCGCTAACGTCGGTCTCGGCCCATTATGATTATATCCTGCTCGATTGTCCGCCTTCTTTGGGATTACTCACTTTGAATGCGCTAACGGCCGCTGATGCGTTGCTGATTCCAATTCAAAGCGAATACTACGCGCTTGAGGGGCTGAGCGCGATTTTAGAAACCATGAATCTAGTGCAGAAGGTTTTGAATCCAGGTCTGCATTTAGAAGGCATCGTCATTACCATGTTCGACAGCCGTAATCGCCTATCGCACCAAGTCGTCGAAGAAATACGCGCGCACTTTCCTGACAAACTATTTACCACGATTATCCGCCGCAATGTTCGGCTAAGCGAAAGCCCGAGTTACGGCAAGCCGATTTGTTTGTACGATCCGGCCTCGACGGGCGCACAAGATTATCAAGATCTAGCAAAGGAGTTGATTACCCGTGGAGAACACGTTGTCGACGCAGAAGCGGGGCTTGGGTAGAGGTCTCAGTGCGCTGATTCCCACAGCGGCGGAGCCGATCGTCCCAACGCCTCAAGATAGTTCACCGAAAGAAATCGCCGTCGATCGTATCACCGCGAGTCCATTTCAGCCGCGGCGCAGCTTCGATGAAGCGAAGATCGAAGAACTGGCGGTGTCGATCCGCAACCAAGGCATCATTCAACCGCTAGTGGTCCGGCCCATGGGCGACGGCTACCAACTCATCGCCGGCGAACGGCGTTGGCGCGCGGCGATGCGCGCTGGATTAGCGCGAGTTCCGGTGGTCATTCGGGATGCTAGCGATCATGAAGCGCTGCAACTGGCGCTGGTGGAAAATCTTCAGCGCGAGGATTTGAATGCCATCGAAGAAGCGGCGGCCTATCGCCGACTCCAAGAAGAATTTCACTGGAGCCAAGAAGAGATGGCGGACAAAGTCGGCAAGAGCCGCCCCGCCATCGCAAACTCGCTACGCCTGTTGACTCTGCCGGCGGAGGTTCAACAACAGGTGACTTCCGGCAATCTTCCCGCCGGCCAAGCGCGGGCGCTCTTGGGACTGCACACCGAACCGTTGATTATTTCCGCTTGCCGGGAAGTGATCGCCAAAGGATTATCGACGCGCGACACTGAGAAAATGGTGCGCACGTTATTGGTTGGACGCAAACGGCGCGGTCACCTACCTCTGGTCGATCCGGATCTAAAAGCGGTGGTGGAAAACTTGCAACGTTCCCTCGGCACAAAGGTTCGCTTACTACCGAAGGCGAGATCGGCCAAAGGTAAGATTGAAATCGAATACTACACCCTGGTGGATCTCGAACGGATCATTCAAGTAATTACGACGCGCTTTGTTGCTGCTTAGCGGCCAAGTCAATTAGAAGAAGAATTGAAACCGTCGAGAAAACTAACTTTCCAGCAACGGCTTCAGAGCCGACCACTCGGTGACTGGCGGCGAACAAGTGTAGTTGTGGCAAACGTAAACCGTCGCTTTGCCATCGATCTGCATTTTATCTTGTAGCAGTGGCGATATGTTTAAGAGCGGTTCGCCGGGCGGCGCTAACTGAAGTGTCGAGTTAGGTAGATAGAGAGAATGAATGTCAGCTAACATTTCCTCCGTGCGCGAATCTTGCCGCTCGCCGATGACGACAATTTCCTTCGGTTTCGACAAATAAAAATCCAGCGCGCAGAGCAAATGGGCGAAGCCGAAGGGTTGGCTTTCCATGCCGTCGTAGTAAGCGCGCAGAGTTTTTTCGGCACGCTCGCGATACTCTTCTTTCCCGGTGATGTGATGCAAGCGCAACAACAACTGAGTTGACATGGCGTTGCCCGAGGGAACCGACGCATCGAAAATCGTTTTAGCGCGGCTAATTAACTGCTCATGCGACAAACCGGTGAAATAGAAGCCGCCGTCTCGATCGTCCCAGAACTCGCGCACCATGATGTCGCATAACTCAAGCGCGCGCTCCAACAGCGAAGGGTCGAACAACACTTCATAAGCGTCGAGCAAGCCGATCGCGAGAAAAGCATAATCGTCGAGATAACCGAGGAGCTTGGCTTGGCCGTCTTTGTAAGTGTGCAACAAGAAACCATCGCGAAACAATTGGCGAAAAATAAAATCGACGGTGCGCTTGATCGCTTCGTCGTATTCTGGACACGGCGCAACCTTCATCGCCGCGGCGAAACCGGAAAGCATCAAGCCGTTCCACGCCGTGATAATTTTCTCATCGCGAAATGGTTTGACGCGCTTTTCCCTTTCGGCGAACAATCTCTTTTTCACGTCGGCGACGATCGTTTCGATCTCAGCCGGCTCTTTGCGGAAATATTTGCTCGCTTGCTCGACCGTGAGAATCGGGTGAAGTATATTTTTCTCTTCGAAGTTGCCATATTTACTGACGTCGTAGATCCTACCGAATACTTCAGCCGACTCCGCGCCGACGATGTGATTGACTTCGTCTTCCGTCCAGACAAAGAACTTGCCTTCTACACCTTCGCTGTCCGCATCCTGGGTGGAATAGAATCCGCCTTCAGATTGAAGCATTTCGCGAATCAAATAACTGCAAGACTCATTGACGACATTCAGAAACAACGGGTTCTTGGTGATCGTGTAGGCTTGAGCATAGATGCGAACCAGCTGTGCGTTGTCGTAGAGCATTTTTTCAAAGTGCGGCACGAGCCACTTCGCGTCGACCGAATAACGATGAAATCCGCCGCCGACGTGATCGTAGAGGCCGCCTTGGGCCATCTTAGTCAACGTGTGCGTGACCATTTCTAAATAGCGCTCGTTCCGCGAATGGTGATAGTGGCGCAAGAACAGTTCATATACGCCAACGTTGGGAAACTTCGGTGCTTTTCCGAGGCCACCATTTTCGTCGTCGTAGGCGCGGGCGATGCTTTCGACACCCTCGGCGATAACATTTGGCGAGAATGGTTTTTCGCTATGCACCGATTCCGACATGCGCTGCAATGCGGCTAAAATTTCGCCGACGCTTTTTTCGACGTCCACCGGCCGCTCCCGAAAGGCTTGATTGACTCCCATCAAGATACGTGGAAAGCCCGGCATGCCACCACGGTCTTGCGGTGGAAAATAGGTGCCGCCGTAAAACGGCTTGCGTTCAGGAGTGAGAAACATGGTCATGGGCCAGCCGCCGCGACCGGTGAGCAGCTGCACCGCACTCATGTAGATTTCATCTAAGTCCGGCCGCTCTTCGCGGTCAACTTTGATGTTGACGAACAGTTCGTTCATCAGCCCGGCGATTTGTTCATTCTCAAACGACTCGCGCTCCATCACATGACACCAGTGACAAGCCGAGTAGCCGATGCTCAGTAGGATCGGTTTATTCTTCGCTTGAGCTGCGGCAAAGGCCTCTTCGCCCCAGGGAAACCAATCCACCGGATTGTGCGCATGTTGAATCAAGTACGGACTGGTCTCGCCGATCAGCCGATTGGTGTGTTTGTGTTCCATGGAGTCTTGGGAATCAGCGCACTTTCAAGTCGAAGGCCACCGGACCCTTGTCGCCCTTGCGGGTTTGAAACTGCACGGTGTCGCCTTCATTGATGTCTTCGATCTGCACCCGCGGCGCTAAACTGCTGCGATGAAAAAAAACATCTTCGCTGCTATCGTCCGGCTTGATAAATCCGAAACCTTTGTCGCGCATGATTTTTTTGATTACGCCAGTCATTTTATTCTCTCTTCCCTGCGCACGGCGCAGCGTTGGCTTGACAATTCTTGAGCCGCTCCCTAGTTTGAGCTTTCGATTTCATACAACCAAAAGCCGCTTGAGTTCAATTCTTTATTACATTACCGGTCATGGCTTCGGCCACGCCGTGCGCTCCCATCAGGTGATTCGCGCGCTGTTGCATGCCGATGACGCTTTGTCGGTTCACGTTCGCACCAGCGCAGCGCCGTGGTTGTTTGCCAATTCACCGATGCCGGTCAGCCATTCACGCCAATCCCTCGACGTCGGCATTATCCAGCGCGATAGCTTGCGCATGGAGCTTGCCGAGACGCTGGAATCTTGCCGAATGCTTTATGGCCGCGCCAGCGAGTTGATCGAGCAAGAGTTAGCATTTATCAAGGCGCACAAAATTCAACTCATCGTCGCCGACACACCGCCGCTCGCCTTTGAGATCGCGGCACGAGCTGGACTTCCGTCGGTATCGATTACCAATTTTACCTGGGATTTTATTTACCGCGCTTACCTCGATGAACATGCCGATTTTGCTCCGCTGATCGAACAGATGACCGCGTACTATGGTAAAACTTCGTTGGCGCTGACGCTGCCTTATCCTTGCGACACCAGTATGTTCCCGCGCCAGCAAGCCATCCCCTGGGTGGCACGCCGTTCGACGTTAACCAAAGAGAGAGCGCGCGACAAATTCGATTTGCCTCGGCACGCAACCATCGTACTTATAAGTTTCGGCGGTCTCGGTCTCGATCGTATACCGTGGGACAAGCTCAAACAACAACGACAGTTTATCTTCGTCACCACCGGCGCGACGCAACATGCCGAAGATAACGTCGTCGTTCTTGCCGACACGCAGAATTCCTACGAAGACTTAGTCTGCGCGGTCGATTGCATTGTCACCAAGCCGGGCTACGGTATCGTTGCCGATGTGCTCGCTCATCGTCTGCCAATTCTCTATACCGACCGTGGCGACTTCGCCGAATTTCCCAAGTTAGTCCAAGCGCTGCGCGACTGCGCTACTTGCGAACACATTCCTCAGCAGGAACTACTCGCGGGCAATCTAGAACCGTACTTGTCGAGACTCCTGGCTACACCACCGCACTGGCCGGCAGTTGATTTGCGCGGCGCGGAAGTCGCTGCGGCGGAAATCATGGCCATGCTCTAATTGCCGGTTGACAGCGTACAGCGATTCCTCCAGACTCCAGTGCATTATGGCGATTGAAAAAGTCATCCTCGCTAAGCCGCGCGGCTTTTGCGCCGGCGTCGAAATGGCGATCGAAACGGTGGAGCGCGCACTCAAGAAACATGGCGCGCCGCTCTATGTGTTTCACGAGATCGTGCACAATCTGCATGTCGTCAACGATTTCAAAAAACGCGGTGTGACCTTCGTCAACGCCATCGACGAAATACCCAACGGCGCCAATGTGATCTTCAGCGCCCATGGCATCGCGCCGGCGATCTGGCAGCAAGCTAAAAATAAACATTTGCAATTTGTCATCGACGGCACATGCCCGTTGGTGGAAAAAGTCCATCGCGAAGTGCGCAAGTTCGTTCTCCAGGGCTATTGGATTATTCTCGTCGGCCATCGCAATCACGACGAAATCGTCGGCACCGCCGGCGAAGCGCCGGAGCGCACTTTGGTGGTCGGCAATATCGCCGAAGCGAAAGTTCTCAATGTCCCCGATCCTGACAAGGTCGTGGCCTTGACCCAGACGACTTTGAGCATGGACGACACCAGAGAAATCATCGAAGTTCTCAAGCAGCGCTTTCCACAAATGATCACACCGGCGAAAGACGATATTTGTTACGCGACGCAAAACCGTCAGGATGCGGTGAAACAATTGGTGCGCGCGGTGGATTTGGTTTTGGTCATCGGCTCGAAAAACAGCGAGAACTCCAATCAACTGGTCAGCGTCGCGCGCGCCAACGGCACGCCGGCGCATTTGATCGACGATCACCACGCTATCGATCCGCACTGGCTCGAAGGATTGTCCCGCGTCGGCATCACTTCCGGAGCCTCGGTGCCGGAGCAATTGGTCCAAGCGACTGTCGAATTTTTCCGCGCTCAAGGCGCGCAAGTGGAGCAGGTGGGAATGGTCGAAGAGAATATTCATTTCGCTTTGCCGACGGAGATCGCAGCTGTGGCGAATTAGTTGTTATTTAAGGGAGGCCTTATGGCTCGTATCGTGCACATCGCCGTCAAAGTTGACGATCTGGAAAAGGCTACGGAGTTTTACGAAAAAACTTTTGGCTTCGCCGAAGTTCACACCGGCCAGGTGCGCGATCACACTTCGCGCCATCTGACCGATGGCACCATCGATCTGGCGCTGATCAAATATGACAGCGAAGAGTCCGCCGAATCCCGCGCCGCCGGTCTCGGGCCGTGCATCCACCACTTCGGCATTGAAGTCGATGATATGAAAAGTTCCGCTGCGGAGCTGGCCAAGTTCGGTTGTGAAATCATCAGCGCGCCCGGCGTGATCCCGATCAAATTCCGCGCCCCCGGCGGCACCGTGGCGGAAATCTCGCCCAAGGCGCGCTACGAAAAGCTCAAGCAAGTTTCCTAGACGAAGGCATACTATCGGCGTGGCAATATATCAGTAATGCCAATCAGCAAGTTTCGCTTATGAATGAAACTCAAAAGCTGGCGCGCTATGCGCACGAGTTAAAGTTCCGACAGATTCCCAGTGAAGTCATTGCCCGCGCTAAGGACTGCATGCTCGATACCTTGGCGGTGTCGCTCTACGGCTCGACCAAGCCGTGGAGCAAAATGGTCAGCGGTTTCGTTCTCGCTTCTGGGGCCAAGGGCAACTCCACGGTATTCGGCAGCAAGCACAAGGCGCCGGCAGAGCGCGCAGTGTTGGCAAACGGCACCATGGCCCACGCCTTCGAGCTCGACAACGTGCGCCAGCCGGGCGCCGGTGTGCATCCCGGCGCGACGGGTTTTTTGCCCGCATTTGCCGTGGCTGAACAAACCAAGGCGGACGGTAAGGCGTTGCTCACGGCTTTCGTCGCCGGCTGCGAAGTGATGTCGCGCATCGGCGTGGCCGCAGGAAATTCTCTCGAGCGTAGAGGTTTTCACGCGCCGGGATTGACCGGCACCTTCGGCGCCGCCGTAGCGGCGGGCAGATTGTTGGGGTTGAACGAGAAAAAGTTGGTCAATGCTTTAGGCATCGCCGGTTCCTATTCCGCTGGCCTCATTGAATTTTCCCGCTGTCAGGAAGGCGCCATGATCAAACGGCTCCATCTCGGCAAGGCCGGCGAAGGCGGCGTCACAGCGGCGCAATTGGCGGCGCGCGGTTTTGCCGGACCGGAGAGCGTGCTCGAAGGCAAGTTCGGTTTTTGCCAGAGCTTTTCCGATTCGCCCAAACTCGATTATCTCACTTATCGTTTGGGGCGAGTGTGGGAAAGCATGAATATCTGCATCAAGCGCTGTGCGGTTCATATCAATGCCCACGCGCCTATCGAAGCGTTGCAAGCCCTGCGCGCTGAATTCAAATTCAAGCCCGAGGACATTCGCGAGATCGAAATCGGCGGTATCGAAAAGTTAGTGACACACCATGGCAATTATCAGCCCAGCGATTTGATGATGGCGCAATACAGCATTCCCTTCTGCGTCGCCTTGAGCGTTTTTTTCGATCCCACCGATCCGGCCAATATCACCGAACAAAAACTCAGGGACAAAAAAATTGTCGCGCTGATGCGCAAGGTCCGCCTTAAAGTCGACCACGAGATCGAAGCCAAAGGTTGGGACCGCGCGGCGCGGGTGACCGTCGCGCTGGGCAACAAACAGCGCCATTCAAAGTTGGTAATCCACTTCAAAGGCACGCCGCTCAATCCCATGACCGGCGCGGCAGTCGAAGATAAGGCGCGCCAGTTGACCCGAGGAATTTTATCACCGCTCAAATTGGCCCGGCTCGTCGATACCGTGGCCAACTTGGAAAAGCTCGACGATGTGTCGAAGCTCGGTGACTTGTTGCGCATTACATCGTGACGCTTTGCGCTAGCGCACCCCGCCGCCAAAAATATATTTCTAACTCTGATCACTCGGTAAAAAACCTATTGCCCGCTCACTAGGCATTCGCCTTTTTTGTAAGCACCAGTTTTTTCGATTTCCGACACTGTGCTGCAAAATTCTTTTAAAATTAGCTAGACAGAGAAATTGTTTTTGTGGCATAAGCGTTGCTTTGGTCCGTGCGAAGGGCTGTTTTCAAGCTTTGAACGCCTAATTATCTTGCAACAAACGAGGAGGTTGGTTTGTGAAGCCACAAAAACTGGGTTACTTGGCGATGTTTCTTTTAGCGCTATTAATGTTTTGTCAATTTGCCGTTTCGGTTAGCGCCCAAGAGCCTACGGCTCCCGCCGCTGCGCTACCTGCTGTGAATGCTCCAGCAGCAACAACTCCGCCTCCCACCGCGGCGCCCGCGAAGATCGACAAAGCTGACAACGCGTGGATGCTCACCTCGACCGCGCTGGTGTTGATGATGACGATTCCCGGATTGTTTCTCTTCTATGGCGGCTTGGTACGCAGCAAGAATGTTCTCGCCACCATCATGCAAAGCTTCATCCTGGTCGGTGTCGTCACCGTTCAATGGGTGTTGTGGGGCTACTCCGTGGCCTTTGGACCTGACATTGGCGGCTTATTCGGTTCTCTCGCCTGGGTTGGTTTGAATGGCGTCGGCGTAGAGCCCAACGCGGATTACGCTGCCACTATTCCCCATATGACTTTCATGGTTTATCAGATGATGTTCGCCGTCATCACGCCGGCGTTGATCACTGGCGCGATCGCCGAACGGGCCAAGTTCAGTACGTTTCTGGTGTTCATGCTCCTATGGTCGAGCCTGGTTTACGATCCTCTCGCACATTGGGTTTGGGGCGTTAAAGGCTGGATGCGCGAGATGGGCGCGTTGGATTTCGCTGGCGGCACAGTGGTGCATATCAGCTCGGGCGCGTCGGCGTTCGTAGCTGCGATCATGTTTGGCCGGCGCATCAATTACGGTCAAGAAGCGATGCCGCCGCATAATCTCCCGTTCAGTGTCATCGGCGCCGGCCTTCTTTGGGTTGGTTGGTTTGGCTTCAACGCCGGCAGCGCGCTGGCGGCCGATGGCTTGGCGACTTCGGCTTTTGTCGCGACTCATGTGGCCACCGCGGCGGCGGCGCTTGCCTGGATGGCGATGGACTGGCTACGCGGCAAACCAACCATGCTTGGCGCGGCTAGCGGCGCGGTCGCTGGCTTGGTCGCGATCACGCCAGGTGCAGGCTTCGTCAGTCCAATGTCAGCGCTGGTGATTGGCGCGGTTGGCGGCGTGCTTTGCTCCATTGCTTGCAGCCTCAAACCAAAGTTCGGCTACGACGATTCGCTCGACGTTGTCGGGGTGCACGGCGTCGGCGGGACGTGGGGCGCGTTGGCGACCGGACTATTCGCGTCGAAAGCGATCAATGCGGCTGGCAACGACGGACTATTTTTTGGCAACCCCGGACAGCTTTGGATTCAGTTCGTGACTGTCATCGTGACCATTGTTTTTGCGATGGTTATGACTGTCGTCATTCTGGGAATTTTGAAAGCAACCATGGGTCTGCGCGTCGCCAACGATGAAGAGCGCATGGGCTTGGATTTGACCCAACATAATGAGCGCGCCTACGAGTAAACGATCGGTTCCAAGGACTAGTTCTAAACAAAAGAATGTGATAACTGAATTGCGACTTCAAATTATATTCACCCATTAAGGAGAGGAGCAAAGCCAAATGTCAGTCAAAGACGCCCTAGAGATGGCGAAGAAGAATAAGGTAGAGATCGTCGATTTCAAGTTTATCGACGTACCGGGATTGTGGCAGCACTTTTCGATACCGGCGACGGATTTCGACGCCGACAAGTTCGAACAGGGGCTGGGTTTCGATGGATCGAGTATTCGTGGATTTCAGAGCATCAACGAATCCGACATGATTCTCATCCCCGATGCCGACACCGCCATGATGGACCCGTTTAGCGAACACCCCACGTTGAGCTTCGTCTGCAACGTATTGGACGCGATCACCCGTCAGCCCTACTCCCGCGATCCAAGATATATAACTCAGAAAGCCGAGAAATATTTAAAGTCCACCGGCCTCGCCGACATCAGCTACTGGGGCCCCGAGATCGAATTCTTCATCTTTGACAGCATTCGGTTCGACCAGAACCACCACGAAGGTTACTACCACATCGACTCCAGCGAAGGGTTCTGGAACTCCGGCGCTGGCGCCCCCAACCTAGGCAACAAGATCAGATACAAAGAAGGCTACTATCCCGTGCCGCCCATGGATCAGTACCAAGACCTGCGCTCCCAGATGGTCTTGAACTTAGAGAAATGCGGCATCAAGATAGAAGTCCATCACCACGAAGTCGCCACCGCCGGCCAGACCGAGATCGACATGCGCTTTGACACCATGACCCGGATGGCCGACAAGGTGTTGCTGTATAAGTATGTCGTCAAGAACACCGCCAAACAAAGAGGCAAGGTTGTCACCTGCATGCCCAAGCCGCTGTTCCAAGACAATGGTTCCGGCATGCACTGCCACCAGAGCCTGTGGAAGGCCGGCAAGAACATATTCTACGACAAGAAGGGCTACGGCCTGATCAGCGAGACCGCTCGCTACTACATCGGCGGCCTACTCAAGCACGCCCACGCGCTGTGCGCGTTTATCGCGCCGACGACCAATTCCTATCGCCGACTGGTTCCCGGCTACGAAGCGCCGATCAACTTGGTCTACTCGGCAAGAAACCGCAGCGCCTGCGTGCGCATCCCGATGTATTCCACCAGTGAGAAAGCCAAACGGTTAGAGTTCAGAACCCCCGATCCAAGCGCCAATCCGTACCTGGCGTTTCCAGCGATGATGATGGCGGGGTTGGACGGGATCAGAAACAAGATCGAGCCGCCCAAACCGATCGACAAGAACTTGTATGAGTTAGAGCCCGAAGAAGCGGCCAAGGTGAAATCGATGCCGGGGTCGCTGGACCAAGCGTTGGACGCCTTGGAGAAGGATCATGACTTCCTGCTCAAGGGCGACGTGTTCACCAAGGACGTCATCGAGACCTGGCTGGAGTACAAGCGCAAGCATGAAGTTGATGCCATCCGGCTGCGTCCCCATCCTTGGGAGTTCGCTCTCTATTTCGATATTTAAATAGCAACTGCGGCCGCTGGCGTGACCAGCGGCCGCACCCCAATCTAAAACTAGGGGGAAGCGATGAAAAAAATCGAAGCGATCATTAAGCCGTTCAAACTCGACGAAGTGAAACAAAAACTGACCTCGGTTGGAATTACCGGTATGACGATCACTGAGGTTAAAGGCTTTGGGCGCCAAAAAGGTCACACCGAACTTTATCGTGGCGCCGAGTACACGGTGGACTTTTTGCCCAAGGTCAAGATTGAAATTCTCGCCTCGGAAGAGATGACGCCGAAGATTGTCGAGGCGATTCTCGACTCGGCGCAGACCGGCAAGATCGGCGACGGAAAAATTTTCGTCTCCGATGTCGAAGATGTCATTCGCATCCGCACCAACGAGCGGGGCGAAGAAGCGATCAGTTAGTTTTACGCTTTTTTCTCAGAGCCAATTCCGGGCACGCAAAACATCACAGAATGGCCCTGACGC
The DNA here is from genome assembly GCA_009692615.1 of Deltaproteobacteria bacterium. NCBI lineage: Bacteria > Pseudomonadati > Myxococcota > Myxococcia > Deltaproteobacteria bacterium. The sequence goes on from SHYW01000033.1 coordinate 22,198, forward strand.
GTTCCCACGCGACGGGGCGTTCTTCTATCGCGACTCGATAGCGACTTTACACTCAAATTGCTTCTAACGTTGATAGGTCTCTACTGAGCTTGTCTTAGCTGTGACAAGAGGCGCCTGCTGCTCGTAGAGTCGCTTAGAATGCTCCAGTTTGTGAGCTCACCGCTGGGGCGAAATTCTGATCGATTAATTCTTTATTGCTCGCTGCAATCGATCCATGCACCCACAAGTGACGAGATTCGTCACAATCGCAATTCTCTTCTCCCATCATCGCACAAATAATTAATCTGAATTTGGCATTCTAGCGATGCTTCTCCTCAGTACGGTAATTCATGTGCAGAATCGCGTCACGCCGTTGCTTTGGCATGTACTCTGCGTATCGGCATTATCACTAAATTCTTTAACGGAGGTTCTCGATGAAAAAATCTCGCATTGTTTTGGCAGCGTTGGCAGTTGGTGCGATGGCATTTACAGCCAACCCTTTGCTGGCGGCAACCACGGTGAGCAGCACATTTTCGGTGACGGCGACGGTGAACGATAAGTGTACGATCAAGACGGGTCCGGCGACCTATGCGTTTGGCGTTTACGATCCGACCGTCGCCACCGATCTCGACACCGGTTCAGGATCAGCCGTGATTAAATGCACCAAGGGGACGACAGCAAGTATTACACTCACCACACCCACCGTGATGACTAATGGTACGGACAACCTAACCCATTCGTTTTTTCAGGACGCTAGCCGTGCTACTGCTTTCGGCACCGTAACTTATAGTTCGACAAGCAACGCCGACCATACGGTAAACTTTTTCGGACGCATTCCGGCTTTGCAGGATGTCACCACGGGTAGTTATACCGGGACATCGAGCTTCAACGTCACCTATTAATAAATTCTTCTCTCACTGCATGGAGAGAGGCGGGCGCTCAGTTAATTCTGGGCGCGCCGCCTTTTTCGCTTTTTTGAATAGCCTGCGATTTCTTATCGCTCCCTCCTTAAGACGCCCGATAACCAAGGAGGATAATTCTTCTTAATAGCGCCTCGATGCAGATAATGGCCAAAAACGGCCATTGCCATCTAAGCGTGAACAATAAAGTCGCTGACTAGCTCAATTCTCCGCTCTACATCCAGTTGAAATTCAAGACCTTACTCAACCCGAGACGGGTTTGGCACATAATCTGCTCAATCGTTACAGTTGGTGTTCAATCACTGCCGTTACGGCTCCGGCTTCGCCTCAATGGCGAGTAAATTTCTTGGAGGAAGTAAATGCAACCTGTCTGGTTCCGACGGCGATCCACCATAGCTTTCGCTTTGGCATTCGTCGCATTAGCGTCCACCCCTTTTGGACTCGCGGCGTCGTTTGAAGTGTCGCCAATTCGCGTCACCTTTCAGCCCAATGAGTCGAGCGCGTTAATGACAGTGCGCAATGACGGTGACGAGAAGCTGCGCCTGCAAGTGAGCGTGATGGCCTGGGATCAAAGTAAGGAAGGCGAAATGGTCCTCAACCCACCGACGACATTATTTTCTATCCGACGTTGCTCACGGTGGAGCCCGGCGCGCAACGCAATCTTCGCGTCGGCAACAAAAACAGCATCGTCCTCAATGAACAAAGCTATCGCATTATCGTTGAAGAATTGCCGTCAAACACCAAACTGCAAGGCGCCGGGGTGCGCATCGTGACCAGGATGAGCATTCCGATCTTCATCAAACCGGCAAAAGCGGAAGTCAAAAATTTGATCGAGCGCATCGCGCTGCGCGGAACGAGCGTAACTTTTGATATTAGAAACTACGGTAACATCCACATACAACCGCGCGAACTGCGCATTAAAGGTACGGGGACCGACGGCAGTGTTCAGCTCGATCGCAAAATTCCCGGCTGGTACATCCTTGCCGGCGGCCAACGGGAGTATCGTCTCGACGTAGCGAAATCCGAGTGCGGCAAAATTAAGGATCTAACTGTTGAAGTGGACATGGATCCGCAACCGTTCAAAGAGACCGTCTCCGTGCCTGCTGGGTCGTGCGCGCGCTAAGGCCAATCGATGGGCAAATTTTTGTAGATCCTAAATGTTGCGCCGACTCTGGATAGCCTTGGTGATGATCGCGATGGCGCTGATGCCCAGCCTTGTATTGAGCGCTGAGCAGCGGGCGCGACTAGAGTTGCGCGTCGATCAGAAACGATTTGGCACTATCGAAGTGGTATTTCGTGGTGAAGATATCTTGGCACGTCTCACCGATCTTAAAGCGGCAAACATCGATTCGTTCGGTGGGCGGGTCGAAACCATTCTTGGCGTCGAGCATGTTTCGCTTAAATCGATGAACCGCGCCTTGTCCTATGAACTCAACGCAACGGATCTCAGTTTGCGACTGACGTTAAAACCGCCGCCGGTAAATTCACAGCTCGCTGCTAAAACACCGGCGCTGGAGCTACCGCCCAGCGACAGCACACCGATCATCGAGAAGAAATCGTTGCAAGTCCTGCGACCGGCGCGCTTGGCTTTAAAAATGGACGGCAAAAGGAGGGGCGATATCAACGTGATATTGCGCGGCCAAGAAATCCTCGTGCGCCTACGCGATTTGACGGCTCTAAGCGTTAACGCAGAGTCGGCGCAAACTGAGGCGATCCGCGGTGAAAGATATGTTTCACTCAAATCGCTTACCGGCCAAATCAGTTACTCGCTTGATTCTTCGGCGCTTACTCTAGCTTTGACCTCCAGGCCAAATTCCGCGGAAACGCAAATCGCCATCGCTACTCCCGCGGCGCCAACGACCGCGCCGCCGCTAGCAACCGAACAGCGGGCGATTTTAGAATTTCGCGTCAACGCTGAAAGTAAGGGCGAAGCGGATGTCATTCTGCGCGGTGAGGACGTGCTCGCGCGGGTGAAAGATTTACAGTCGGTGGGCATGGTTGTGATCGACGGCCGAAAGGAAACCATCGCCGGCGAAAGTTACGTCTCGTTGCGTTCGTTGGCGCCATCTTTAACGTTTGGTATCAATGACAGCGATCTTTCCTTCGATCTTACGCTGGTGCCGGAAGTATTTGGCGCCCATGTCTTGAGTGGTCGCGATTACCGGCCGGCAAAACTGGAACATCGTGAGGACACCAGCGCCTTTGTCAACTACGCGGTCAACGCCAACGATTTCAAAAAGGTCAGCGCCTTCAGCGAGATCGGCTTGACCGTGAAAAATGCGCTGGTCTACAACAGCGTGTCGCGGAAATTGAATGGCGATATCGTGCGCGGCTTGACCAACGTTACACTTAGCGACCGCAACGTCAACGTGCGCACGATGATCGGCGACCGTCTAGTCAACTCCGACTTTCTCGGCAGCAGCATCACTATGGGCGGCCTGAGTTATTATCGTGAATTCGGACTCGACCCCTACTTCATACGCAATCCAGGCCTAAATTATTCTGGCGCGGTGGCGACGCCGTCGACGCTCGACGTTTACGCCAACGGCCGGCTCGTGCGCCGTGTGCCGTTACCGCCGGGACAGTTTCAACTGAACGATCTGCCGGTGCCGACGGGCAGCAACAATGCTCGTTTCGTGATTCGCGATGCCTTCGGCCGCGAGAGAGAATTAGGATCGCAATTTTTTTATTTCACGTCTGGATTGCTCAAGCCCCGCCTGCACGATTTCAGTTACAACGTCGGCTCGCGCCGGGACGATCTTGCCAACAAAAGTTGGAGCTACGATTCACCGGTGTTTCTCGGCCATCATCGCTATGGCTTTTCCGACGCCGTCACCGCTGGTGTGCGGATGGAAGGCGGACGTAGTTTGGTGAGTGGCGGACCGAGCGTTTCGTTCTTGTTGCCGGTGGGTGAGATGGAAGTTACCACGGCCGCGAGTAACGAACATGGCCGCCCTGGCGGCGCAGCATTTCTCGGCTACAGCTACATCGACCGGCGATTTAGTTTGGGCAGCTCGGTCAAAGTGCAGAGCGAAAGTTACGCGACCACCAGCTTGAGTTACAAGAAAGCGCGTTCGTGGTTGGAGTCAGGGGTTTATGTCGCCTTTCCGGTCACCGATCAGACAACTATTAATCTTCGGTACGCCTTCGCAGATTCTGCTCAGAATGGCATGGAGCATCGCGCTCAATGGTTTACAGGAACGCGCTTGACACAGAATCTAACTTTCATAACCGGCACCAGCTTCGATCTAAAAGGCGGCCGCCATTCACTGGGACTTAATGCCGGACTAAGCTTCAACCTCGGCGAAGTCGGCGGCGCGGTGTCCTTTCAACACGACGACGACACCAAGGGAAAAGGCACCTTGGATTTTCGCAAGAGTTTACCCATCGGACCAGGTTACGGTTACGGTTTACAAGCGACGAGCCAAGGCGATCTCGATAGCGTTTTTCAATATCAAACCTCCTTCGGCCGCTATGAAGCCAACTACAATCGGCTCGACGGCCAGAACGGCTCGCGCTTGAGCGCGGCGGGCGGATTGGCATTGATCGACGGCGGCGTGCAGTTCACCCGGCCAGTGCAAGACAGTTTCGCGTTGATCAAAGTTCCCGGCCTGGCCGGCGTCAAAGGTTACTTGAACAATCTCGAAGTGGGCAGCACCGACGCCAACGGCCGGCTGTTCGTGCCCAATCTACTTTCTTACTACGGCAACAATTTGGGAATCTCCAAGAAAGATCTACCCTTCAACTATAACGTTGAAGCCACCGACAAAATCGTATCCGCGCCCTACCGCGGCGGCGCCGTGGTTGAATTTCCCGCCCTGCGCATTCAGCGCGTGCTCGGCAAAACCGTGATCGAGAGCGGCGGTAAGATAACGATTCCAAAATACGGTCAGCTGACCGTGACTGGACAAGGCCAAAGCAGCGAATCACCCTTGGGCAACGACGGAGAATTTTATTTCGAGAATCTCACAAGCGGCCGTTATCAAGCGCAAATCGACACCAAGAATCTGACTTGCGACTTCGCGCTGCAAATCCCGGCCAGCAACGATGAGTCGATTGAGCTTGGAACCCTCCGATGTGTAACGCAATGAACTGGATGCGATGATAAACCGGCGAAAATTATTTCTCACGGTGTTAGTCGTGCTCGGGCTGGTGTTGCCGATAAAATCGGCTCAGGCGGCCTGTACTCTTCGCGGCGCATCCATCGCTTTTGGCACCTACGATCCGATTAGCTTGACGCCTTTGGATACCGCCGGTGCGGTGATCTATCGCTGTGCGGGCAGCGATCACAACATCACGATCACATTGAGCCGTGGCGGCGGAGCAACCTTTGCCACGCGGCGCATGATTAAGGGCTCCGAACAACTTTTTTATAATCTCTATCGGGATGCGGCACGCACGGCGATTTGGGGCGACGGCACCGGCGGTACGCAAAGCTTTTTCATCGGCAACCCACAAGCCAATAACACCGACCTCAGCGTGCCAATCTTCGGCCGCATCCCGGCGGGACAAAATGTCAGTAAGGGCAGCTTCAGCGACACGATTACCGTGACCTTGATATTCTAATGATTGCTATCTCTTGATCGTGTGGCACTTTTTTTGAACGTTTTGTTGTCTAGTAATAAAAAAATCGCATGCGAGTTTCTAAACTTTCCAGTCCGTAAATTTATAAAATCTGTTGCTGAAGGAAGAAGTAGCGGCTGGCGGCGTTGAGGGGGAGGCCGTTGCTCTTAAAATAAGACGACCTCCCCCGATGGAAAATAATGACGAATGCGTACGCTTGTGGCGCTTACTTCTTCTTCTCTACTTCACCTGGCTGCAGGCCCGGTTCGAAGCCGCCGACCTCGTGGTAGACCACTTCTTTTTTCTCTTCGAACGCTCTGACCTGGGGAATCTGTCCCGGTAGACCGAGTTTCTTCCATTCGCCGGCGACCTTGTCGTACATCTCTTTGCGCAGTGCGGTGCGCTTGGAAAAAACCGGCAGGTAGCGATGTTCTTTGCAAGCGTTGATCAGCGCTTTCGAACCGTAAGGGCGCTTCTCCGGTGGATTCTGGGTCGGATCGAGCCAGGTGGACCAAGTGTTGCGCAAAATATCGATGTCGTCGATGGGATTGCAGCGGCTGCTCATGGCCCAAATCACTTGATCCATGTCGGTGGGGTCAACATCTTCATCAACCGCGATGATCCATTTCGTGTAATAAGCGCCGCCGGGAACTTGCGCCGCCAATGCCAGTGCTTGCGCCGCGTGGCCGGCGTAGCGCTGTTCGAGCGCGATCACGGTCATACCGAAGCCGCCGGCGCCGGCGGGATGGGCATAGATTCCCTGAATACCTGGAATGCCGAGTTTATCGAGATCGTCCCAAATTCGTGCCGAGCGAATGATCGAGAAAAAGCCGCTCTGCTCGTTGGACGGATAGTCGGCCATTAGAGCATTGGTCAGAATCGGATTGTTGCGATAGTGCACCGCGGTGATTTCGACCAACGGACAACCCGCTTCCGGCCGGCCATAGTAGCCGGGAAATTCACCGAAGGGACCTTCGCTGCGCACCGAATTGGGCTTGATGATACCTTCGATCATGAACTCGGCGTTGGCCGGCAACAACAGATCGGTAGTCTTGCCTTTGACCACGGGAATCGGTTCGCCTTTGATGCCGCCCAAAAATTCATACTCGGAAACATTTTTCGGAAAAGTTTGCGAGCCGACTACCATGAACAGCGGATCGATGCCCCAAGCGGCCGCCACTTGCACCGGCTTGCCCTGTTGCCATGAGCGCGTGATGTGCAAGCGCGCGTCTTTGCCCGGCGAAAGATAGAGGCCGCATTCGTTTTTGCTCTGCAGCATCATGCGGTAGGTGCCGACGTTCAAGTAGCCGCTGTCCGGATCGCGAGTAATGACGCAGTCGGCGGTGCCGGCATAACGGCCGCCGTCTAAAGGCCAATGGCGCGGTATTGGCAGCTGCGATAAATCGATTTTGTCGCCGGTGAGCGTATTTTGGTACATCGCCGCTTGCGCCGCGGGCACTTCGCGCGGTGGCATGCGGTTTTTCAATTTATCCTTGACCCGGCGAATCAGTTCGACGATCGGTGTGTCATGCGGTTCTTCCATGGTGAGCGCGATGCGCGGAATGCTCGGGCCGAGGATGTTCCACAGCGACTGGGCCTTATAGGAGCTTTTTTCGTAGCCTTTAATATTATCGAACAGGATCGCCGGCGAAGGTTTTTGCTTGGCGACGAGATAACCGATGGCGCTCATCTCCTCATCGCAGCTGACCGAATCTTTGACCCGCACCAAATCGCCCAGCGCTTCGACTTCACCGAGCCACTCGCGCAGATCTTGAATCGGTTTCTTACCCGCCTTTGCGACAACTTCTTCTCGTTTGGCCATGGACCTCTCCTCCGAATGTTTTCCTGCGGCTGTTGGTTAATTTATAAGCGGCCGCCCTTGGGCAGCAGCGAACGGAAATAAGCGAAAGCGTCATAGGAACGGAACATCATGTTTTCTTTCATGTAGTCGATCTCTTTTTGCGGCATGACTTCCGGCTTGCCGACGCAGCTAGCGACGAACTGCATATAGGCCGTCCGCTCCAGGTAAATCGCGTGGACCGTAGCATATTCCAAGCTATCGCCAACCACAACAACGCCGTGGCCCTTGAGCAGCATCGCCATGCGGTCTTTTAGCGTCGCGCAGATTTCTTTGCCGTCTTGCATGGTGTAGATCAAGCGCGGGCTGGGGAAAATCGGCGTTTCCGGCGCGAACACCGCGGCCTGATTGTAAATCGGCAGGATCGGCGTGCCGGCGACGGAAAAAGCGGTGGCCAAGGTTTGGTGTGTGTGGACCACCGAATTCACTTCCGGCCGAGCGTGATAGATTGCCGCGTGGATCATGGTCTCGCGGGGCGGATTTTTGATTTTGGTGACGGCGCGTTTGCTGCCGGCCTTGGCGTAGTTCTGCTCACAAACTTCGAAGTATTGGTCGATGTCGACTTCGATAATATGTTTGGGCGCGACTTCGCCGAGGGGAGCCAACACCGGCTTGATGAAAAATTTTCTTGTTCCGGGAATTCGCGCACTGACATGGCCGTGGTAATCGGCCAAGCCTTGGTGGAACATGATGCGGTTGCCTAGGGCGACTTTCTTTTTGATTTCTTCGAGATCTTTCTTGCTGGTTTTCACTGTTCTTCCCTTTCTCCGTCTAGTTAAACCGCGCGCTGGAGCGGTTGTGGTTCATAAATCGATTTGTCGTCGCTTTCAGCCCAATGGCGGACGTTCATCCAATTCCACTGTTCCGGATAGGCTCGCACCGTGCGTTCAAGCCATTGGACCAAGCGCGCGGTGTTCTCGCTAATTGCCGCATTACCCTTGCCACTCCGTTCGAGAACCAACTCCGGCTCAATGATCAGTTTCAAACTGTCGTCGCCCTGGCGCACCAAATAGGCCGGCACGATCGCCGCGCCGGTGCGTAGGGCAATGGTCGCCGGGCCGCGCCGCGCGATCACGGTGCCGCCAAAAAACCGCACGGCGATGCCGTTGCCTCGGCGAAACTCGTCGGCGATGACAATCGCCACTTGGTTCTGGCGCAACACCGCGCTCAGTTCCCGTAGCGCTTCGCGCCGGGGGCGGGCATGAATCGTTCGTTGCCGGACGCGCAGGCGATAATCATCCAGCAATCCGGCCAAGCCGCGATCGCGCGGCGAGTTCATTAGCACCGCGGTTGGGTAACCTTCGACGGTGAGCCGACTGCCGAGCAGGAAAAAATTTTCCCAGATGGGCGCTGAGCAGCACGACGCCATGCCCTTTAGCCAGCGCGGCATCGAGATTTTCTCGTCCCATCAGGGTGATGGGCGCTTTGATATCCGCCTCGGCCGTGTCGACGGCGCCGGCCAGTTCGACACAAGCACGAAAAATATTCCGTAACGTTCGGCGCGCGGTCGAGTCAATTGCCGAGGGCGCTAAATGATCGCCAAAGGCGATCCGGATATTTCTTAGCGAGCGTTTGCGATAACCGTGAAAACAACGATAAGCGATGGCCGCCAACCGATCCGCTAACCAGAATGCTGTCAGCGGAAATCGTTTTGCCATTCCGCAGCCAATTGTGAAACCGAACCACGTGCTTAAATAAGCGAATTTACCGGTGATCCATTGGAACATTAAATTTGGGATACGCTGGCTTGGCGGCGCCGCTCTAAAGTACGCCAATCTACGATACTTTTTTTTATCTCGCAAGCGTTTCGAGAGTTTCGAACGATCGCTTTGCGGGATTACGTTAGTTAATAAATCTACACGATAACAGCCGCTTAGCCACTGCACTGAAATTTGGCGCAGAAACCGGCCTGTTCCTATCGCAGCCATTGTGTGGTAAAAATTCGGCACCATCGTGAAGCCGGATAAATCTTATGCGGATGATTTTGCCCCCAATCAGAGAACGTCAAGTCATCGACCGGCTGTTGTCGGCGTTCTTCCACGACTACAAGGCGGTGGATTTCAAAAAAGCGATCGCCGCCCTGTGCCGCTTTTATCATCTGAAGAATCCCCGCGTGGAGTGGTTTGAATACATCGATTGGGGTAAAACCGCCGGCAAGACCTATGAGAACGGCCAGATTTATCTGGTCCATCCGGAGAACTGGAAAAAGGGGCGCAAGTACAACACCGAGCGGCGCTGGATCAGCATGGTCTATCACGAGATCGGCCATTATGTTTTTTGGGCCGACGCTGAGAATAAAGCCGACATGTTCTCCTCGCGCATGGTGCGCGGTTTGAATCATCACAAGTGAGGAATGAGATAGAGATTTGAGACAGAGAAAGGCGGAGGGTGTGGCGGTCTCTGTCTCCGTTCTCTATCTCCAATCTCTGTCTTACATCTCTGTCTGGTGAGCCATGGACTACAAAGACACATTGAATCTGCCCAAGACCGGGTTTCCCATGCGCGGCAACTTGCCGCAGAACGAACCCAAACAGGTCGAGAAGTGGGATAAAGACGGAACTTATTTTCAAATTCTTCAGGCCAATCAAGGCAAGCCGCGCTTTCTTCTGCACGACGGCCCGCCCTACGCCAACGGCAACATCCACATCGGCCACGCACTCAACAAGATTCTCAAAGACATCATCGTAAAATACCAGGCGATGACCGGCCACTCGGCTCCCTATGTGCCGGGCTGGGATTGCCATGGCTTGCCCATCGAGTTGCAAGTCGAGAAGAACGTCGGCCGCGCGAAAAAGTTGGCCATGAGCAAGGCGGAAATTCGCCAGCTTTGCAAAGAGTATGCGGAAAAGTACATTGCGATTCAGCGCGACGAGTTCAAACGGCTCGGCGTGCTCGGCGATTGGGACAAACCTTATCGCACGCTGGAACCGCGGTACGAAGCCCAGGAAGTGCGCGAGCTGGGCAAGTTCGTCGCCTCGGGCTCGCTCTATCGTAAGAAGAAGCCGGTTTACTGGTGCGCCTCGTGTGTGACGGCGTTGGCCGAAGCGGAAGTCGAGTATGAAGATCATACTTCGACTTCGGTGTACGTTAAGTTCGCCGTCAATGACGATGGCGGAAGAATGAAGGCGGATGGTAAGACGTACTTCGTCATCTGGACCACCACGCCATGGACTTTGCCGGCCAATCAGGCGATCGCGCTTCATCCCAAGTTTACCTATCGGTTGGTGAAAACCGCGCAAGGTAATTTAGTCATCAATCAGGAATTGATCGACAGCGTTATGCAGGCGATCGGTCTTGCGGCCGGCCAGTATGAAATCGGCGCAGCCGCTTGGACCGGTGCTGAGCTTGAAGGCATCGTTTGTCGCCATCCTTGGCTCGAGCGCGATTCGAAGATCGTGCTCGGCGACTACGTCACGCAGGACCAAGGCACCGGCTGCGTGCATATCGCGCCGGGGCATGGCCAAGAAGACTACGAAGTCGGCATGCGCTACGGCTTGCCGGTGATGGCGCCGGTGGACCCGCAAGGTCGATTCACCGCGGAAGCGGGCGACTTGCAAGGCGAGTCGGTGTTCAAAGCCGATCCGCGCATCGTGCAAAAATTAATTGAGCATAACGCTCTGCTCAAGGAAGATAAACTGTCGCACAGCTACCCGCACTGCTGGCGCTGTAAAAAGCCGGTGATCTTTCGCGCCACTGAGCAGTGGTTTATCTCCATGGAGACCAACGGCCTGCGCGACCAAGCTCTGCGCGCCATCGACGAAGTGAAGTGGATTCCGCCCTGGGGGCGAGATCGGATTCGCGGCATGCTCGAAGCGCGGCCGGATTGGTGCATCTCGCGCCAACGTTCCTGGGGCGTGCCGATCCCGGCGGTCTACTGCAAGAAATGCAATCAAGCGCTGCTGACCGAGGAGATTTGCAATCATGTCGCGGCGATATTCGAAAAAGAAGGATCGGACGCTTGGTTTACTCGGCCGGTGAACGAACTGATGCCGGCGGATTTAAAATGTCCCGAATGCGGCGGTCAGGATTTTTCCCGCGAGGAAGATATTCTCGATGTCTGGTTCGACTCCGGCGTCAGTTACGCTGCGGTGGTTGAACAGGATCCGCGTCTCGGCGGGCGGGCCGACCTTTATCTCGAAGGCAGCGACCAACATCGCGGCTGGTTTCATACCGCGCTGTTAACTTCCCTGGCGACCCGCGGCCGGGCGCCCTACGCGAGCGTTCTCACTCACGGCTTCACATTGGACGGCAAGGGCAGAAAAATGTCCAAGTCGCTGGGCAACGTGATCGCGCCCCAGGAGATCAGCAAAAAGTTTGGCGCGGAAATTTTGCGCTTGTGGGTGTCGGCGGAAGATTATCGCGAGGATGTCAGAATCTCCGACGAGATTCTCAATCGCTTAGTCGAAGCCTACCGCCGAGTGCGCAACACGGCGCGCTTTCTGATCAGTAATCTTTACGATTTCGATCCGGCCAGAGATCGCGTCGAGCGCAGTGAGTTGGACGAGTTGGACCGGTGGATTTTGCAGCGCACGGAAAATTTGCTGGCGCGCTGCCGCGAAGCCTATGAAAAATGCGAGTTTCACGCCGTCTACCACAGCTTGAATAATTTTTGCAGCGTCGATCTGAGCTCCCAGTATCTCGACATCGTCAAAGACCGGCTCTACTGCGAAGGCGCTAAGTCAGTTCCGCGGCGCGCGGCGCAGACCACGCTATGCCGGATTCTCGACGTGCTGGTGCATTTGATTGCGCCGATTTTATCATTTACCGCGGAAGAAATTTGGCAATATCTGCCGGACCCAGCCGCTCCGCCGAAAAGTGTATTCCTGTCGCAAATTCCCGAACCGGATACCAGCTTTGCCGATAGTGCGCTGGCCGAGAAATGGGATCGCATCTTGCGCGAGCGTAGCGAGGTTCTAAAAGCGCTCGAACAAGCGCGCACCAGCGGCATCATCGGCCATTCGCTCGACGCTAAAGTGGTTTTCGAAAATCGCCACGAACAAGCGTCGCTCCTGCCCGGCTTGATGCAAGCGGACCGCACGCGGCTGCAAGATTTGTTGATCGTTTCTCAGGCCAACGATTCGACGGAAAGCGCTAGCTCGAACGGCGCGGAATCGAGCTACGAAGCGACGTCGATCAACTGTCTGATCAAAGTCAGCAAAGCCGACGGCGAAAAATGCGAGCGCTGTTGGAAGTACGATGTCAAAGTCGGCGCCGACAAAAATCACCCGACCGCCTGCCCGCGCTGCGCCGCGGTGCTCAACGGCGGAGCGGTTGCTTGAGCGTGAAGTGGCGCGTTGTTAGCGTTTGGCTTGTAGCGATTATCGTTTTCGATCAGCTGAGTAAGATCGTCGTCGACCGCGCCATGGCGCTGCATCAGACGATTCCGATCGTCGACGGAGTTTTTAATCTCACCTATGTGCGCAACACCGGCGCGGCCTTCGGCATCTTCGCCGGTAGCGCTGAAATGTTTCGCCGGCCGTTTCTAATTGTTGTTTCACTGCTCGCCATCGGTTTCATTTTCACCTTGCTCAAACGTTTGGCTGAAGAAGCCCGCTGGCTGATCACCGCTCTGGCATTTATTCTCGGCGGCGCCATCGGCAACTTGATCGATCGGGTTGTTTACGGCGAGGTCATCGATTTTCTCGATTGCTTCTGGGGAGATTACCACTGGCCGGCGTTCAATCTTGCCGACAGTTTTATCACCGTCGGCGTCACGATCACTTTGATCATTCTGATCCACACGAAGGGCGAAGATCCCTTCACCGCCAATTAAATCTGCGCTTTGAGTATCACAATCGTCGCGCCCCAGCTGCCGGCTTCCAGCGGCGCGTCGTGAAACGCTTCGACATCGCCATGCTTCTCCAGCAGCGCACGAATGATATTACGCTGCACACCCTTGCCCTTGCCGTGGATTAAGCGCACTTCGCGAAAACCGGCTTGCTTGCACTGCTCCAAGTATTCTTCGACGACGCTGGCGATGTCTTTGGGCTGAAACGGATGGAGATCGATATGAGCTTCGACGGGAATGATGACCGGATCGCTAAAGGGCGAGCCATCGTCACCATCGTGGTCGATTTCATCGCGACGCTTGCTCATAAAAAAAAGAGCAAGAATTTTGCTCTTGCCCTCGTATAAATCTAATTTCGTTCCGCAGCTTTCAATCCCAGCGTTTGTCGCCTTTCAAGCGGCCGCCGGCTTTGGCAATCGCCGCTTCGATGATCGAGATGTCGACGAGTTTTTCGTAGCTCGGCTTCTCGGCGACTTTGATCGTCGCCAATTCGACTTGCCGGTTGATGGTCCACTCGACCATGTCTTTGGGCAGGCCATCGTTGACCGGCCAGGCGCCGGCGGCGGCGAGAATGTCGTAGGTCTGCGCCACCGCTTCACTGTCCTGCTGGGTGTGTTTGACGGCGATCTCGACGGTCTTGGCTTTGTTGTTGTAGATAAAGCGATTGGCTTTGATCAGCGCGGTCATGATGTCGACGTAGAGTTGGCGATTCTCTTTAATCTCTTTTTCCGGCGCGATGTAGGCGGCGTAGAGCCACTTGGGCAAAGTCTCCCACAGATTGACAAGAATATTCAGCTCAGGCTTTTTCTTCTTGGCGACCAGCGCTTGATCGACGTGGAGAATCGCCGTGTCGATTTGATTGGCGAGAAGTCCGGCGACGCGTCCTTTGGTGCTGACCGGCACATAGTCGACGTCCTTGGGCGTGAGACCGCAGCTCGCCATCACCGCGCGGCTGATCACTTCGTTGAACGCGCCCACCTCCTGGATGCCGATTTTGCGGCCTTTTAGATCCTTGCAGCTTTTAATGTCGCCCTGGACCAACATCGATTGAGAAAGTTTATGCGAATAGGTGCCGATGACTTTGGTGCCCGCGCCTCGGGCCGCGGCGATGATCGCCGGATCGGAGCTGGTGCCGGTGATGTCGAGTCCGCCGGCGACGCTGCCGCGCAGGGTTTGCGTGCCGCCCTCGAAGGTGACCAATTCGACGTCAATATTGAGGTCGTTGAAAAATCCCATTTCCTTGGCGACGTAGGGTGGAATGTGCACGACGTTGGGCGGCGTGACCGGCACCCCGAAAACGACTTTGCGCTTGCTCTGCGCCTCGGCCAGTTGAAAACTAAATGCCAGAACAAGCCAGGCGACGAGAAAGCAATTTGATTTTTTCATGGAACCCCCTTGTGATTTTCGCTTTAATCTTTTTCGATGGCGTTCCGCCACGGCGCGATGCGCCCTTCGACCCATTTGGCCAACGACATCAGTCCCACACCTAATAGCATAACCACGACGATGGGAACAAAGAGCTTATCGGTTTCAAGGGCGTTGGCGTAGCGCACGATCATGTAGCCCAGGCCGGTCACCGAAGTATAAAACTCGGCGACGATCATGCCAACTAGGCCGCGGCCGATGGCGAGGCGCACGCCGGCGACGATGAACGGGATCGCCGACGGGATGATCAGATGGCGCCACAGTTGCGCTTCGCTGGAACAAAACGAGCGGGCGACTTCTTGGAGATTGCGGTCGACGTTTTTGACGCCTTCAAAGGTGTTGAGCAGCACCGGAAATACCATGAAGGCGAAAACGATGATTACTTTCGCGGGAATTTTAAAACCGAACCACAGGACAATCAGCGGCACCACCGCGACCATCGGCATGGAGTAGAGCGCGTTGATGTAAACATCGGCGGCCCATTCAAAAATTTTGAAGCGCCCCATGGCGACGCCGAGCGCGACGCCAGTGACCACTGAGAAAAACGTCGCGTAGCTGAGCACCACCAGACTCTGCTGCATGTAGCTCCACAGTTCGCCGCTGGCGGCCAATTCGAAAAAAGCGCGGGCCACCGCCGAGGGATAGGTAAATAAAATCGGATTGACGCGCCGGCCGTAAATTTCCCACAGCGATAGCACCGCGGCCAACGAGATCATGCGTACGGCCGACTTAGAGATCATCCTACTTGGCTCCCCGGTTTTTGGTCGTCGAGATCGCCCATGAGCATTTCCCACAGCGCGTTTCTCAGCTCGATGTAGCGCGGATGGGCGCGCACGGAGATGATTTTACGCGGCCGCGGAATTTCAACGGGAATGATTTCCCGAATGCGGCCAGGGCGGCGCGACATCATGACGATGCGGTCGCCGAGCAGAATCGCTTCGTCAATGCTGTGGGTGACGAAGATCATCGCCTTTTTTTCGCTTGCGAGAATGCGCAGCAGCTCTTCCTGCATCATCTCGCGGGTCTGGGCGTCGAGCGCGCCGAAGGGCTCGTCCATCAGCATGAGCGACGGATTGATCGCCAGCGCGCGCGCCAGACCGGCGCGCTGCTGCATGCCGCCGGAAAGTTGGTGCGGATAGGACTTGGCGAATTCTTGGAGTCCCATGAGTTCGAGATAGCGCGCCACAGTTGCTTCGATGGCGGACTTAGAGCCGCCTCTGAGTTCCAGGCCGTAGGCGATGTTTTCGTCGAGCCGCTTCCATGGAAATAGACCGAAGTGTTGGAATACCATCGCGACGTCCGGTCGCGGTTCGGTGACGGCAGCGCCGTCGATCAAAATTTCGCCATGGTCGCGGGCGATCAGACAATCGATGATGCGCAAGAGCGTAGTTTTGCCGCAGCCGCTCGGTCCGAGAATGCACAAACTTTCGAACGGTTCGACGGTTAGATTGATATCCTGCAGCGCCACCACCGCGCCGCCGCTGTAGGTCTTGGTGAGGTTGCGAATTTCAATCTTGGCCATGGAAAACTAAACCGCCGGCGTCTCCAACGCTTGCTTTACTTGCCGCAGAAAACGCGCCGCGCTGGCGCCATCGACGATGCGATGGTCGGCGGACAATGTCGCGGTCATGATGGATTTGATCTCGATGCCATCGCCATCCGTGACCACGCGCGGCGCGACTCGTCCGACGGCTAAGATGGCGCACTGCGGCGGGTTGATAATCGCGATGAAGCTATCGACACCGAGCATGCCGAGATTCGACACCGTGAAAGTGCCGCCTTCGTAGTCGAGGGGAAAGAGTCTTTTGTTTTGCGCTTTGTCAGCGAGCGCGCGGCTTTGCTTGGCTAGTTCGCTCAAGCTTAATTTATCCGCGTTGCGAATCACCGGGACCACCAGTCCTTCTTCCAGCGCCACGGCCACGCCGATGTTGATATCGGCATGCTGCTGGATTCCCTGTTCGGTGAAGCTTGAGTTCATCGACGGAAGATCTTTGAGCGCGCGGGCCGCGGCTTGGAGAATGAAATCATTGATCGACGGGATCGATTCATCGCCGCGATCTTTGGCTTCGTTCCTGAGCTTGGTCACCGCGGTCATGTCGATGTCCATACTGATGTAAAAATGCGGCGCGCTCTGTTTGCTCTGGGTCATGCGCTGGCCGACGATGCGGCGCATGGGGGTGAGCGGCAGCAAGCCGGGCGCTGTTGAAGCCGCAGGCCGCGCGACGTTTTCATTGGCGGCGCGCTGCACATCGGCGGCGAGTATAGTTCCTTCGGGGCCACTGCCACGCAGCGAGCTCAGCTCGATCCCTCGCTCTTTCGCGATGCGCTTGGCTTTCGGCGAAGCGAGAATTCGTCCGCCGCTTGGTGCTGTAGAAAGGTCGCGCATCGTTGTGGTTGTTGTAGTCGCGCGGCCCTCACCCCTGCCCTCTCCCTGGGGGAGAGGGTGACCCTGAGTTATTCCCTCTCCCTTTGGGAGAGGGCTAGGGTGAGGGCTCTGAGGTGCCAATTCACCCGGCGCCAAGATCAGCGCGATCGTCTGACCGACGGGAACTTCGTCACCCGCCTTCGCCGTGACGCGCGATAGAACACCGGAAGCCGCCGCTTCGATCTCTACTGTCGCCTTGTCGGTTTCGATCTCCATCAGCGGCTCGCCTTTGGTTACGCTTTGACCTTCGGCTTTGAGCCACTTGAGCAGAGTGCCGGTTTGCTGCGCCACGCCGAGGGCGGGCATGATCACGTTGGTTGGCATCGTTGCTCAATTACTATTTAACGGCAACTTGATTGGTCCGGAAGTTTATCGACAGGGATTTACCGCGCAGTAGCTTGGTTCCGATAAGAATGTCTTGCCCCTCGGTTGCAACGCTGTAAACCGGTCCCCGTTTACCGTCGAAGTTAATCTCGCCGAGAAATATTTCTTGTTCCACCACGGCGCCCGTCGCGATCTCAAATTTTTCAGTGCCGATGGCGAGCCATTTGCTGTCGGTCAGTAAGCGTCTTGGCACACTCAGATAGCCGTTAAAGCCTGTGTCAATTACAGCGGTAAATTTGATGGGACGGTCGCGCAGAATCAGTTGAATAGAGATAACCGGCTCGCCCTGCCGATTTACGCGACCTTTGAGCATGACTCAACGCGGAGCTTATGGACGGCCGGATAACCGACGCGAAAAAAGTTGAATTTCTTGCCGGGAAATTTCTTCACCGCCCGTAGCGCCACTTGCAGCTCATCTTTGCCAAGCAGATACTCTCCCGACTCCGGCTCGATGGCCAAAATCTGCCCCTTGTGGCGCGGCTCTAATTTCGACCTAAGCCGCTGGTACTGCCGCTCGCCTTTGGCGTGGAGTCGATGAATATGGTTTCGCTGCATCATGTCACGGTTTCTCTTACTGTCTTGTACCACGCAAAATCAGGCTCGTTCAAGTAAAGAGTCGTCCTCTGTCGTCCTCACAGAGTCCAGCCCAGGCGTAAAAAAGTATGATACGTACGTTTACCGCGCAATCTAAAAGCTGCCCCGCAGACGGCAATCGGAACTCTAAAATCACTTGATCACCTTACTCGCCCGGAACAGCACCGACTGCTTAATATCCACGCCGATCTTCTTCGCCGTCTGAAGGTTGATCACGAAGTCAAACTTCATCGGCTGCTCCACTGGCAGATCTGCCGGCTTGCGGCCTTTGAGGATCTTATCGACGAAGTTCGCGGTGTTCCGGTAAACCGCGACGGAATCCGGCCCATAGAACATCAAGCCCCCTTGTTCCGCGAACTGAAAGCCGTCCGAGATCGTCGGTATACGATTTTTGGCCGCGAGTTCCGCAATGCGCGGGCCTTGTCCGAGAGCCGAGATAAACAGCGGTTGAACGATCAAAGCTCCCGCGCGTTCTTTTTTCATCGCCGCGAAGGCGCCTTCGATTTCCTCGACACCCGCTAACACCAACGGCTGAAACCGCATCTTAAAACTCTGGACTGCGTCCTGTGCTTCCTTCACGAATAACTTGTGAGCGGGATCAGGCCCGTAGGCAAGAAAGGTTACGCGCGAAAGCTTTGGCAGAATTTCTTTAAGCAGCCCTAAGCGCTTGCTTGCAAGCTCCGGCAAAATGTTGGTCGTCCCTGTGATGTTTCCACCCGGCTGCGCAAGGCTAGCGACAAAACCGCTCCCGACGGCGTCGGCAACCGCAATCATGACGATAGGGATCGTTTTCGTGGCGTTCTTCGCTGCGGTGACCGCCGGCGTGGCCGGCGCCACGATGATATCCACTTTCATGCTGACTAGCTCGTCTGCGAGCGCAGCGAGACTTTCAGGTTTGCCTGTGGCCCACCGGTACTCGATCGCGATATTCTGACCATCGACCCAACCCAGGTCGCGCAGCCCTTGCACGAATGCCTCATCCCTCGGCGAGGGCTTGGCGGCAAGCGACAGGTAGCCGATCCGCGGAACTTTCTTCGCCTGCTGCGCCTGGGCAAGAGAAGCAGTAGTCAGAAAAAAAGTTGTCAGTTGCCGGATGGCGGTTCTTCTGTTCATGGTTCCATCCCTTCACACATGGCGATCGCGAATCCGCGATCGGTTAACTCGCTTTTTCTGCTGACCGAAATTTTTTTTATTTTCTCGATTTGATTTCAGATCTTCCGTATTTCGCCGCACTTTCGCTAACGATGAAACCAATCTTACGTTGCTTCGGCTCCGTCGGTCTCATGAGCTGGTGGATCGCGTCAAAGACTACCTTGAACTGAGCATCGTACTTTTTCTCCATAGCTTCCAACTTCCGCGCCAGCTCAGCATTAGTAGCGAGTAATTGGCGCAAGCGAACGAAGGTCCGCATGATTTCAATGTTGACATCGACTGCGCGTTTGCTGCGGAGAACGCTCGAAAGCATGGCAACGCCTTGTTCTGTAAAAGCGTAAGGCGGATGGCGCCGGCCACCCCAATCCGAACTTGATATCGCAAATTGCGATTTCAAGTTTAGGTTACCAGCCTGCGCTCTCAAATTGTGGAATTCGCCTTCGCTCAGCTGGAACATAAAATCACTGGGGAAACGATCGCGACTACGCTTGACCGCTTCGTTCAGTCTACCGACGCTTACTCCGTAAAGCAGAGCGAGATCGACATCAAGCAGCACTCTATGGCCGCGAATGAGAAGTATGGCGTGCTCAATTCTCTCGGCTGAAACTTGATTGGTCATCTGGCACCTATTACCTGCTCAATTCTTCACTCTTTCCAGCGCTCCCGGATTATTCAAATTCGACTGCGTCTCGCGCGTGGTCGGCAGTTCGCCGCCGGTGGTGAAATAGTGGGTGCCGGCGACGAGGAGTTTTTCCGACGGGAAGCGCGTGATCACTTCGCAGCCGTCTTTGGTCACGACGACTTCTTCTTCGAGGCGCGCGGCGGACCAGCCGTCGGCCGCGGGCCAATAGGTTTCCAGCGCGAAGACCATGCCTTCTTCGATGACTTCCGGATGATCGAGGGAGACCAAGCGGCTGAAGATCGGTTTCTCCCAGATCGACAGGCCGACGCCGTGGCCGTATTGCAATGCGAAGGCGGCTTCTTCGTTGGCGAAGCCGAACTCTTGCGCCTTCGGCCAGAGCTTGACCACATCCGCCGTGGTGATGCCCGGCTTGACGATGCTGATCGCGGCGTCCATGTAGTCGCGGCTGCGTTTGTAGGCGTCGACCATCGCCGGCGACGCGCTGCCGATAGCGAACGTCCGGTAATAGCAAGTGCGGTAGCCGTTGAAGCTGTGAAGAATGTCGAAGAACGCCGGGTCGCCAGGACGGAGCACACGGTCGGTGTAGACATGCGGATGCGGACTGCAACGCTCGCCGGAGATCGCGTTGACGCCTTCGACATGCTCGGAGCCGAGATCGTAGAGCACCTTGCTGACCACGCCGACGCATTCATTTTCTTTGACGCCCGGCTTCATGAAGCGATACAGCTCGTCGTAGGCGGCGTCGACCATCATGGTCGCGGTGTTGAGCAGCGTGATCTCGTCTTGGGTTTTGATTTTTCTGACTTCTTGCATCAACTGCTGGCCGTCGACGACTTTGATCCCTTGGGCTTGGAGCGCGAACAGCACCGGCATCTCGATCACGTCGACGCCGACCGGCTCGTTCTGTAAATTGAGCATTTCCAATTCGAGTTTAATTTTCTTGGCGAGTTCTTCGGCCAAGCCGGAGCCGGGATGAGTCGCGCCGCGCAAAGTGGAAATGCCAGCGCGGGAGCGCTCGCCCAACCACGGGCAATAGATCTGATGATGGCGCGCCGCCGAGCCGAAGTCCCACAAGATCGGATCGTCATCCTGCGGCAACAAGGAGAAGCGCACCAGTTTATCCATCGCCCAGGTGCCGATATGCGTCGCGGTGATGTAGCGAATGTTGTTCATGTCGAAGCAAAGCAGCGCGCCCAGCTCCGATTTTTTCAGCGCGCTCTTCACTCGCGCGAGGCGCTCTTGGCGCAGCCGCTCGATATTGACGCGCTCTTCCCAATCGACGGCCATCAGGCCGAAGGTTTTAAGTCCCATAAGAAACCTCCATTTCTTAATTCCTGCATTACCCTCGCCTTCTGGGAGACGGAAGGGTGAGGGCAAGGGCGAACGCCGGTCGCCCCTACAAGAGCCCTCACCTCAGTCCTCTCCCAGAGGGAGAGGAAGGAGAAGGGAGCGACGGATAATTATGCAATCGCTACCGCCCGCACATAATCTTTGCCATCGCCGCCACCGACTCCGGCGTCGGCACGGTTTGATCTTCGAGCACCGGCGAGAACGGCACGGGCACGTCCATGGCGCCCATGCGCTTTACCGGCGCGTCGAGATAATAAAATGCGCCGTCGGCGATTACCGACGCGATCTCCGCGGTGACGCCGTAGCGCTCGTAGCCTTCGTCGATGACGATGGCGCGGCTGGTTTTTTTTGCTGATTCGATAATCGTCGCTTTATCGAGCGGCGCCGTACAGCGCACGTCGACGACTTCGGCGCTGATATCGCTTTGCGCTAAAATTTCCGCCGCGGCCAGAGCGACCTGAACCATGCTGCTGGTGCCGACCAGCGTGATGTCGCTGCCGGCGCGCTTCACGTCGGCGACGCCGAGTGGGATCGTGTACTCTTCCGTCGGCACCGGGCCTTTGAGTTGGTACATCATCTTGTCTTCGAAAAAGGCCACCGGGTTGTCGTCGCGGATCGCCGACTTGAGCAAACCCTTGGCGTCGTAGGGCGTTGACGGCACGACGACTTTCAATCCGGGAATATGACTCAACCATGCGTGCAAGCTCTGACTATGCTGCGCCGCGGAGCGGCGCGCGGCGCCGAGAGTTGTGCGCAGGACCATCGGCACTTTGAGCTTGCCGCCCGACATGTAGTGAATCTTCGCCGCCTGATTGACCATCTGGTCCATCGTCAGCGTGATGAAATCGCCGAACATAATGTCCACCACGGGCCGCATGCCGGTCATCGCCGCGCCGACGCCGATGCCGGCGATCCCCGCCTCGGAGATCGGAGAGTCAATCACGCGTTGCGTGCCGAATTCCTTCACCAAGCCCGACAAAACTCTAAACGGCGTGCCCGCCTCGGCGACATCTTCGCCGATGATAAACACCGTCGGATCTCGGCGCATCTCTTCGGCGAGCGCTTCGTTGATCGCTTGAGCGAAGGTGATTTCGCGCGGGGCTGCTTCGACTGACGGTGTTTTTTGAGACGGTGATTTCATGCGGTATAGTTCTCAGTTTGCAATGATCGAGAGTCCTGTCTCAAATGTCGATTGAAAAAATCTGTGGCCATCCTTCGTCATTCCCGCGCACGCGGGAATCCAGGTTCGTTTGATGTAGGGGCGGACCTACGTGTCCGTCCTCGCCTGGATTCCCGTTTTCACGGGAATGACGGAATAGGACAGCCCACGTTGTTAAAGCAGCTATGAAACCGGACACTAGCTGTTCTCCTTCAATCTAAAATCCAAAATCACTTAAGGAACCTCTGAACAACTGCCCTGGAAGCAGGGCAGCGGAGGATAGATCGTTTTTTTCGTAATGAGTTACAGTTTTTGCGAAGTTATATCAGATTACATTTTACTCTCGTGGTTAATAGGGTCCTTAGTTTTGCCTCGATTTGCC